>JACRGM010000173.1 GCA_016212345.1 Nitrospinota bacterium | reverse complement strand
GGGTGTATATCAATATCCTCCTCTTTATTGCTACATTATGTACAACCTTTATTGCTGGGAGGATACTCTTCACCACAGTTATAGAGGGGATACTTTTTTCCTTTACCCTTATCCTCATCCTTGGGACACATGAGATCGGTCACTACTATATGTCGAAAAAGTGGGGTATAAAGGCTACACTACCATTTTTTATCCCGGCCCCTCCCCCATTTCTGGCAGGTACATTCGGGGCATTTATCAGGATAAAATCACCCATTCCCAATAGAAGGGTGCTTTTTGATATCGGTATTGGGGGCCCATTAGCTGGATTCCTTGTTGCAGTCCCAGCCGTTATCATCGGTCTCAAATTATCAGAGGTCAGGGAGGCCTCAACATTCAAAGGCCTCTATTTAGGTACATCTCTCATCATCTCTTTTCTGACAAGAGTAGTATTGGGTATATCATCTGAATCGTCTGCTATATATCTTCACCCTGTGGCCTTTGCGGGCTGGATAGGGCTCTTTGTTACTACATTAAATCTCCTCCCTACAGGACAGTTAGATGGGGGACACATAATCTATTCCTTGGCCAGCAGAAGACATATGTTCTTCTCTAAGCTTGTGTTTTGGATATTAATACCTTTTGGTATCTTTTATTGGCAGGGATGGTTGATATGGGCATTGATAATCTTCTTCTTCGGTTTTAGGCATCCACCTCTTATGGATGAGGTTACACCCCTTTATAAATGGCAAAAGGTGTTAGGGGTTATCTCTATCATCATATTGATAATTACCTTTACACCAACCCCCTTTAAGTTATTGCAGTAGGTTCCGAGCTAGATTCTTGACATAATGATAATAATGACATATTTTTAAAATAATAGTGTTTAAATATGGCAAAAAGGTATCTTTCGTAAAGAGGGGTAAGATTTCGTATGGCACAAATACCGATAACAGAAAAAAAATCAGCCTTTAAGAAGACAATAAAAGGGGGAGGGAAATATGAAGAAAAGCTAGGAGATATGCTCAGGAAGGAGGGACTAATCACCAACTCCCAGTTAGAGGAGGCACTCTCCATTCAAAGGAAGAATAAGGAGGGACGTATTGGTTCAATCCTTATTAAGATGGGATTTATAGATGAGGATACTATTATCAATTTCCTAAGCAGGCAGTATGGCTATAGTGTGATAAAGATATCAGAGCTTAATATCAACCCTGAAACGGTTAAGATATTACCCTATGAAGTTGCAAAGGAGCATACGGCATTTCCGATAAAGGTGACCAATGATGTATTGACACTAGCTATATGTGATCCTACAAATAACAGTACAATAGAAGATATCCAGACTAGGACAAGATTTTCAATAAAGGCAGTTATTTCACAAGAGAAGGAGATAATTGACGCCTATAAGAAATATTACAATATAAGTGATGAGGAATATAAAGGGTTCTTCAAGAGGATAGATAGGGGGGGTGATGATAAGTCTGAGTCAGTAGAGATAAAGGATATAGATGATATTGGTTCACTTGTTTCTGAGGCAACAGAGGAGATAGCTATTGATAATGAACCTGAGGATAAAGGTATTGGAGAGGATCTATATTCAGCAGGGGATGCCCCTATTATCAAACTAGTAAATGGTATTATGACAAAGGGGATAAAAATGGGTGTTAGTGATATACATATAGAGCCCTTTGAAAAGAGTTTTCAGGTAAGATATCGCCTTGATGGTACCCTCCACAGATCACTGAATCTCCCTCTCCAAATCAAGAATGCCATGATTTCTAGGTTCAAGATACTAGCAAATCTAAACATAGCAGAGAGGCGTATACCTCAGGACGGACGAATAAAATTGAAGGTTGGAAGCAATAGAACTGTCGATTTCAGGGTCTCCACCCTTCCCACTTTATTTGGAGAGTCTATAGTCCTTCGTATTCTGGATAAATCTAATCTTAATGTTGATCTTACAAAGCTTGGTTTTACACCAGAGGGATTGAATATATTTATGAAGGCCATTGAGCGACCATACGGTCAGATCCTTGTGACAGGCCCTACAGGGAGTGGTAAGACAACAACCCTATATTCTGCGATAAATGCCTTAAATAATGTTGAGACAAAGATCCTAACTGTAGAAGATCCTGTGGAGTTCAACTTCCCTGGGATCAATCAGGTCCAGGTCAAGACAGAGATAGGGATGACCTTTGCTAATGCACTCCGGGCATTCTTGAGGCAAGATCCTGAGATCATCCTTATTGGTGAGATCAGAGATCTAGAGACCGCAGAGATCGCAATAAAGGCCTCCATGACTGGACATCTGGTATTCAGTACACTTCATACGAATGACTGCTCAGCTACTGTATGGAGACTTCTGGATATAGGGGTACCAGGTTATATGATTTCATCCTCTCTTACCCTGATTGTTGCCCAAAGACTCTTACGACGTATCTGTACTGATTGTAAAGAGGAGGTAAGCCCTGATGAGAAGGAGCTTATTGAAGCAGGTTTTTTGGGTGACGAGATTGATAACCTGAAGGTCTATGAAGGTAAGGGGTGTCCAAGATGTGCTGGTACAGGGTACAAAGGGAGGATAGCAGTCTATGAGATAATGGAGATTACAGAGAATATTAAGGAGGCCATCACATCGCAGGTTCCTCAGGATCAGTTGAGAAAGATCGCCATAAAGGAGGGGATGATTACCTTGCGTCAGGAGGGGTTACGCAAGATCAAAGAAGGGGTTACTACCGTATATGAGGTATTAAGGAATACAGTGATGATAAAAGAGGCCCTCCCTGCATATCTCTTGACTCCAGATGAACTGATCTTTGAGAACGGTGATGTGATAATCAAGGAAGGGAATACAGACAAGAATTTTTATCAATTGATCCAGGGTGGGGTGGAGGTATTTAAATATGATATAAAGGTGGGGGAGATAACCCAACCTGGAGACTATTTTGGTGAGATGAGTGCCCTCATGAATGTAGCGAGGAGTGCTACTGTCAAATCTAAGGGGAAGAGTGTAGTTAAGGTCTTTCCGGGAGATAAGCTGAAAGAGACGATTGAGAACTATCCAAATATCTCTATTCGTATAATCAATTCGTTGATTTCAAGGTTAAATGAGGCTGATAAGAAGATATCTGTAATCGGAGGAGATAGGGTAATCTAATGCCCCCCATTGATAATGAAACAATCATGCCGATAAGTTCGGCACAAAGGAGAATGAAAATACACACCCCTTAATCCCCTCTTTTTAGAGGGGAAATTTTAGAACTCCCCTCTATTAAGAGGGGTTGGGGGTGTGTTATAAAGGTATTTTCAGGTGAAACCCTCACGAGCCTTCGGCTCACAAAGGGAGATGAAAATTTTAATTTTCGT
>JACRGM010000172.1 GCA_016212345.1 Nitrospinota bacterium | reverse complement strand
TGCCAGGGCCATACTGAAAGATACACCTATCCTGATCCTAGATGAGGCCACATCTGCCCTTGATTCAGAGTCTGAGAAGGTGGTTCAGGATGCACTATTCAATCTAATGGCAAATCGCACTACCTTTATTATTGCCCACCGCCTCTCTACTATTAAAGGCGCAGATAAGATTGTAGTCCTCAATAAGGGTGAGATAGTAGAATATGGGGAGCATGATTATCTATTAAATCATAATGGGCTATACAAAAGGTTTTATGATATGCAGTTCATGGAGCAGGGCATAGGGCATAGGGCATAGGGCAGGGTATAGGGCATATGGCAGAAAGCGGGATTTGGGGGTATACAAATACATGGAAATTAATAAAAAGGATATAAAAGATATCCTTGTATGGTGTCCTAATTGGATTGGGGATGTAATTATGTGTATCCCTGCCATAATGGCCTTAAGGACGAGGTATCCCAATGCAGGTATTACAGCAGTGGTAGGAATACCTGGAAATGAGATATTGAAGGGGAATTCTATTATAGATGAGGTTATACCGTATCAAAGGAGAGGAGAGAGGTATAAATCGCTAACAGAGGGTATAAGGCTTATAAGATATCTTAGGAAAAGGGATCTAGATATGGCTGTGATATTTCCAAATTCCTTCAGGTCTGCCTTGATGGTCTTAATGACAGGGGCAAGATACCGGATTGGATATCTCACAGAGGGGAGAGGTCTATTTCTGACTACAGGTATAAAGGTGACCGAATATAAAAAGGATAGACATATGGTTGAATATTTCCTTGATATTGTCCGTGCCATTGGATGTAAGACACCCAAGAAGAGACCCTCCTTCCGACTCCATCCTAAAGAAAGGGGATTTGCCCTTGATTATCTCCATAATAGAGGGGTAAATGATAGTGATCTCCTTATAGGGATACACCCAGGCGCATCAAAACCTCCGAGGGCGTGGTCATCTAAAAGATTCGGGATGTTATGCGACAGGTTATATAGAGATCTTTGCGCAAGGATCATCATCTTTGGTGGATCCAATGATAAAGGGATGGTATCTGATATAGTATCTGGGATAGAATCCAATACGAAACAGAGATTAATAACAGCAGTTGGAGAGACAGACCTTATGCAGACGGCTGCATTGATTGAGAGATGTCATATATTTGTTGGTAATGATAGTGGTATAATGCATATCGCAGGAATGGTTAAGACCCCTATTGTTGCTATATTCGGTCCAGGGAGACCTGAGGAGACAGGTCCATTTTGCGCTAAGGAAAAGGTTGAGATAATCTCAAAAGACTATCCATGCTCTCCATGTAGACATAGATTCTTTAAGGAATGTAAGCCCTCCATAGACAATAAATCACCATGTATAGAGGATATCGAGGTAGCAGATGTAATGAGAGGGGTAGAGAGGTTGATTGAGAGAGGGGTAGTGAGGCATTGATTAATACCCCTCACCCTTCCCCTCTCCCCTGTCATCCTATAACATCATCCTAAAGGTGGCTGTAAATTCATCTTGCCTTTTAAGATGTACATCGCTAGTCGGCTGAATATCCAATCGTCCTGTTAGCCCGAAACGCATATTTTCCCGTGGGAAGTACCATATAGAAGGTGTAATCTTATTGAACTCTATCGTCTTGTCATCCTCTGACCCAACAATATCATATTGGAGTACCCCATACAGAGATGGTATGAAATTATATCCTAGCTGAAGAGCCCCAGCCTTAAAGATATTCTTATTGTTGTTACTATCTAGGTTCCAATTGTCATCCTCTCCATAAAAGCCTGCAATTATCAAGTCAAGATCCGTCCATCGTAGATTCCCTGCTATAGAGGACCTCCAGAAGTCATTCTTATAAAAGGTCTTACTACTATCTGTAGTATCCACACCATTCATCCCCCAGCATGAGATAGAGCTCCCCTCTAATAGACCTGAGGGCATCTCTAGTTTAATAGTGCCAAAGACATTCTTGTATTCATTAGGGTCAGTAGCACTTTTTCCATTTCCATTAGAGATACCTAGAGAATAGATGGCTGGCCCCTTATATCCATAGACCTCTATGGCAGGGACACCACTTCCAAGAGGGACAGAATCAGCCCCTCTTGGATCAGCCACATTTCCCTTTGAACTCTTAATATCTGAGATAGCCCGGACCCCCACATTTGGGATCATCCGAAGACGGCCCGACATAGAATGCCAATCCATTGGGGAAAGTTTCCCTACCCGGATATTGGCAAGTGACTGACCAAAGAGATTGTGAAATCCAAGGTGAAACCAATTGTGATGTATTGTTTTTTCATCTTGTAACTCGGTCTCAATAAAGATAGAGGTGTTTTTAAAGATACTCCCTGCAGTGAATAACTGTAACCAGTCCGCATTGCCGATATTGATGTCGCTTTTTTTGCCCCCTTCATCATTTTTTATCTTTAAAGGTGTAAGACTGAGCCTGATGCCAAAGAGGTTTTGAAGTTCATCCAAGACTAGGGAGCTTCCTATTCTCTCTTTATTATCATCGCCATCCTCAGTACCTGGCATCTGATAACCATTCTTCATGAATTTTTCACCAAAATAGGTAAGTCGTGGAAAGGCTGTATGACATGAGGTACATCCCATATCATATTTCCGAGCCCATTGCGAAGTCGCCCATGCCTGATGG
Organism: Nitrospinota bacterium; assembly: GCA_016212345.1. Lineage (GTDB taxonomy): Bacteria > Nitrospinota > Nitrospinia > SZUA-224 > SZUA-224 > SZUA-224. The sequence continues at coordinate 3,083 of JACRGM010000172.1, read as the reverse complement.
CTCAAGACGAAGAGTATCATAAAAACTAATCCTCCACAGACCAACCCCCCAATACCTCGAACCCTATGATAATTTCTACAATAATTTAATATCATAATCTTATCTCCTTTCATGTTTTTGGTTTAAATTATAATAAGCAAGTTCCCTACGGGACAAGCTTTTAAACGCCTTCTCAAGTCACCACCTCCTTATCTATCATTTGTATCCTCGAGGTAAGAGATAATAAGATTAACAAAATATGAACAAATAAACCATGATTTGTTACATTTTGAGACAAGATAATATAATAAATCCTTTATGTCAAGCCTTTTTTTCTCCAATAATCATTGGAACTACAACATATATACCTTTGGGTTGCATCATCTCTCGGATTATTGAAGAACTCTTCCTTTATACCATTTTCAATGACCCTTCCATCACTTATAAATACTACATAATCTGATATCTTATATGCCTGATTTATGTTATGTGTTACTACAATTACTGTATACCTCTCCTTTAATTTTAAGATCATATCTTCAATCGCAAGGGAGGATATTGGATCAAGAGAAGATGTCGGCTCATCCATCAGGATAACCTTAGGTTCTACTGCTAATGCGCGGGCTATACATAGTCTCTGTTGCTGTCCCAGTGATAGTCCAATGGCTGAGTGGGACAACCTGTCTTTCACCTCATCCCAGAGATTTGCATCCATTAATTTTTCTTCTGCTATCATCTTTAATACCTTTTTCTTTTTTCTCTTTGTCATCTTAATACCAAAGATCACATTCTCGTATATTGATCTCGGTAATACACACGGTTTTTGAAATATCATTCCGATCCGCTGTCTCAATTGATGTAGTATTATTGTGGATGAATATATATCTTTACCCTCAAATAATATACTTCCTTTAATCTTAAAACCTGGGGTGGTATCATTAATACGATTAATACTTCTTAACAGGGTTGTCTTTCCACCCCCAGATGGGCCTATTATCCCTGTAATCATCTTTTCTTTAAAGGAGAGATAGATATCCTTTAGGACATGGGATGAATTAAGCCATATGTTTAAATCACTTATCTTTATAATCTGGTTTATGTCTAACTCTTTTTTTGACATCTATACCTTACCTAGTCACTATGGTCTTAAATCTTGTCCTAATAATCATAGAAGATATACTCATTATACATATAAAGATGATCAGTACAACAGATGCCCCCCATCCATTAGTGAGTGTAACTGGATTGCTTGCCTCCTGAGCGAGGTACAGGATATGTGTTGGCAAGGTAGTGACAGGTTCGGAAAAGGAGTGTGGGAGTAATACCCCTGAAAAACATGTAGCAGTGAACATTATTGGTGCTGTTTCACCTCCAGCACGTGCCAATCCTAATAAGAGTCCTGTTATTATCCCTGATAGGCTCTGTGGAATCAAAACCGATCTTATAACCTGCCATCTTGATAATCCGAGTGCCCATGCAGACTCCTTGTAGATTACTGGGAGGCTATCAAAAGACTCTTTTATACTCACAATGATTGTGGGAAGGATCATTGTCCCTAAGATAAGAGAGCCGCTTAACCATGAGATCCCTAATCCTAGGTTATGGGCAAAAAATACCAACCCAAAGAGTCCAAAGATAATAGATGGTACTCCATTCAAGGCATATATCATTAGATTACTTATCCTTCTAAGACTTGGATTTATATATTCATATTGATAAACTGCTGTACCAAGGGCTATAGGTAGAGCAACAACCCCTGCCCCTGAAATAATAATGATAGAACCTAAAAGTTGATATAGGATCCCCCCTTGTGCCCCAAAATCTCTCGATTCTGTTGTAAGAAATTCTATGTCTATTGCTGGCAACCCCTTTACAAATATGAATATAAATATCGTAGCTAAGGTCAGGATACCTGTAAGTGCTATAGATGCCAATAATAGTACAAATAATTTATCCTTAATGATTCTTAGCATCCTTGTTACCTTTTCCTATCAATATTATATCTGCGGCAAAGGTTATTCCAATAACCATAACAAACAATATTAATCCAAGTCCTATCAGGGCACTCCACTGTAGTGATCCATAAGATGCCTCAGCTACCTCCCTTCCAAGTTTCGAGGTCATTGTCTGTGAGGGTAGAAATATATGAGAAACTAAAGAAATAGGTAATCTATCAATACCTCCTATCACCAGCATTACTGCCATTGTCTCTCCGATGGCTCGACCTATTCCTAATAGTATAGCTCCAATAATACCAGGAAATGCCTGAGGCAGGACACAATGTATTATCATCTCCATACGGGTAAGGCCTAGCCCCAGGGCTGTATCTCTATATTCTCTTGGAACCGCTTTTAAGGCATCCTCAGAGATAGTCATTATTGTTGGAAGTACCATTATGCCTAACAGGATACCTGCAGTCAGAACTGTCCGTCCTGTTAATAATGAGAATGTATTGCGGATAAATGGTACAAGAATAGCTATCCCCATCAGGCCATAAACGATTGATGGGATACCTGCAAGGAGTTCCATAATTGATTTTAGAATTATCCTTAATCTCGCGGGGAGTATTTCAGATGCGAAGATTGCGCTTCCTAGTCCTATGGGGATGGCAATCAGCATTGCTATAGTAGTGACAAGTATTGATCCTATTATCATCGGTAGTGCACCATAGACATCTTTTCCTATATCCCATTTAGTACCCTTTACAAAATTAATCCCTGTTGTCATAAATATTCTCAGACTATCTTTGGCAAGGAAAAGGAAGATCATTAGAATCATAGTCATTGATATAAGGGCTGTTAATGTTACTAATATACGAGGAAGGCTAAAATTACTTAATCGGAAAACTGCATTAATACCTCTTCGCACCAGAGTTTCTTTTGAAAGATCAATCATATATGACATATCAGAATCTCTATTATACTAATTGTTATCTACGAGAATTATATTATAAATTATATATTTTAAGGAGTTAATTTGTCAAGACTGATAGTTATCTAACTATGATAGAAATATATGATAGAAATATATTCTTGACATGATTCTTATTATATATTATAAAGTACAAAAAGTTAGAGGTGAAGAGAGGAGGTGAGTTTGATGGC
>JACRGM010000018.1 GCA_016212345.1 Nitrospinota bacterium | reverse complement strand
GTATCTGGCCACATAACGACGAGTGTACCAAGAGATATAACAATCCCCCCTATCCAAAGCCACTTAAGAAGTGGGTTGACTATCACCTTAAAGGAGGCGGTTGAGTCCTCCTGGAATCCTCCTAATATTATATATAGGTCTTCCTTTAAGGTCGAAAGTATATCCACTATTGTTGAAGGTTGTTCCCAATTAGCAAAGAATTCCTTCTCAGGTCTAGCTCTCCATATCTTCTTACCATTCTTCTCCACAGAGAGGGTAGCTATCACCTCGTCTTTATTCGGATAAGGAGTATTATATGATATGTCCTCATAGGTGAGTCTATAATCCTTAACAGATATTGATTCACCAATCTTTAATGTCTTCTGAACCTCTGTAGTAAAATAAGAGCCCGTAATGCCAATAAACATAAAAACTACACCGATATGTATAATATAGCCACCATATCTCCTTTTATTTCTACTGATAAGCATAAATAATGACCTAAATATATTCTCCCCTGTCATCTCTCTCCGTACCATTGTCCCTTTATAAAATTCTGAAATGATGGTTGATATTACAAATATAGAGAGGGTAAGGGATATCCATGCCATATTGGGAAGGTGAAGGGTGAAGGGTGAAAGGTGGATGGGAAAGGTAAAAGGTGAACGGGGAAAATCATGTAGGGATAGGGATATGTCCCTGTGCATGACCTGAAAGATAAAAGGTAGGAGGAAAAGTATTACACCACCGATGATAGAGATAATAAATGGCCTTAGAAAGTTTTTCATCAGGTTCCTTGCAGACGCCTTTCTCCATGCGATTAAGGGACAAATGCCGGTAAGAAAGAGAAGTGCCATACCAAAGGGGAGATTTACCTGATTATAAAATGGTGATCCTACAGTTATCTTGACCCCCCGCACCGCCTCTGATATAAGAGGGAAGATTGTCCCCCAAAAGGTAGCAAATGTTATCCCTACAAGGATCAGATTATTGAACAGAAAGCTACTCTCCCTCGAGATAAAGGAATCGAGTTCGTTCTTGCTCCTCAACATTGGAAGTCTATCCAGAATGAGGAGGCCTGAAAAGAGGATAGTTATACACATAAAGACGAGAAAGTAATATCCAAGTGTTGTCTCATCAAATGCATGGACCGATTTTATTAGTCCACTACGGGTGATGAATGTACCAAATATCGTCAGGATAAATGTAAGGACAATGAGGAACATATTCCAGACCTTCAACATATCCTTCTTCTCCTGTACCATAACAGAATGAAGGTAGGCTGTTCCGACAAGCCATGGCATAAAGGAGGCATTCTCAACAGGGTCCCATGCCCAGTATCCACCCCACCCTAATACCCTGTATGCCCACCACGCCCCAGATAGATTCCCCAGACTTAGAAAGAACCATGAAGTGATCGTCCATCCCCTTGTGGTCTTGATCCATGTATCACTTAATTCCTTACACATAAGTGCAGATATGGCAAAGGAAAAGGGTATTGTAAACCCTACATAACCTAGGTAGAGGAAAGGGGGATGGAATATCATCCCTGGATTCTGAAGAAGGGGATTAAGCCCGCGTCCGTCCTCTGGTATATAAGGGAGTCTTTCAAAGGGATTGGAGGAGAAGATCATAAGGCCAATAAAAAAGGTATTAATAGCCATGATTATAAGAATCACATACCGCATCAGTTCCCTGTTCTTATGACGATTTTGTAGGAGGACTATAGAGCCAAATATAGATAGAAGTAATTCCCAGAGGAGAAGTGAGCCCTTCTGCCCACCCCAGAAGGCAGATATAGTGTAAAATATGGGTAGATCACGGTTAGAATAACTATATACATACTCGATGCTGAAATCTCGTGTGACAAAGGCATATATAAGGGCAGAAGAGGCTATTATTATCAATATACAGACAATATATATAGTATTCTCTGCACTGACGAGGAGTTCTCTCCTCTCTCTTCTTGTACCTATAATAGATACTATAAAGGCATATATGGATACTACAAATGCTATAAAGATGGAAAATTCACCGATCTCGGTCATCATAACTATAATTCAGGTAAGGTACAGATATAGATTTCCATATAACAAATTACACGGCGTTATCAGTCGAAATCCTCGACGGCGTACCGCGC
>JACRGM010000169.1 GCA_016212345.1 Nitrospinota bacterium | reverse complement strand
CATTTCGATCTTTTCCGTATTAATGATCTGAGCGAGATAGAGGAATTGAATCTTGAGGGGTACTTCTTTTTTCTTTACATTCTCAGATTAGTATGGCAACATAATATTAACTATAGATTTTCAGATAATAAATTACACAAGGCTAGAAGGAGAAATCCGAGTAAGGCGTACTGAGTAGTACGTTGTCGAGGATTTCGACTGATAACGCCGTGTAATTTGTTATATGGAAATCTATATTAACTAACTAAAGTTATAAGTTAATTTATGGTTGATATCAAAAAGGCAAGGTGGATACTTCTCTTTATAGGTTTATCCCTGATCATATTGATAACCTTATTTTTATTCAAGAATTATAAAACAAATCAGTTAATAATAGAAGAATCCGATAATTCCGATAATATAGAAAGTGGTGTGGATTTAAAGATTAAAAACTTTTATCTAATGGAGGAGAAAAAAGGACATAAGGAGTGGGAGTTAGATGCAATATCTGCTGAGAGCATTCATTCTCAGGATATAACAAATCTTAAGAATGTGAAGATGACATTCTTCTCTATGGATGGTGGGCCTCTTTATCTTGTTGCTGATAAAGGGAGGATCTATAATAAAGATATTGAGATATATGGAAATGTTAGTATCTTTTCGAAAAAGGGATATCTCCTTAACACCAATAATCTTAAGTGGATATCTTCAAAAGGGGAGATTAAAACGGATGATTTTGTTGAGATTACAGGACCTAATTTTAGGATTACAGGGGATGGGCTTATTTCAAATCTTGACATGGAGGATGTAGAGATAAAAAGGGGAGTAAATGCGACAATTTATAGTTATTAGTATCTCTCTTTTGCTGATTATAGATGTGAGCTTGTCTGCAGAGCTGGTTAAGGGAGGAGATGATAAAGGGCTTCCTATAGTTATAGTATCAGATAGGATGATATCGGAGAGGAAGAACAATAAAATCACCTTTATAGGAAATGTGGTTGCGAAGAGAGGAGATATGACTGTATATTCGAAGGTGTTAGAGATATATAATGATATGGAAGGAAAAGATAGGATAATTGCGAGGGATGATGTCAGGATAGAGCAAGATGGGAAATATGCTATTGGTCAAGAGGCAATATTTTATGAAGAAGAGCAAAAGATAGTGCTTACAGGTAATCCAAAGGCATGGGAGGATAAGAATATGATTACAGGGGCTGAAATGATATTCTTTATCAATAAGGATGAGAGCATTGTCAACGGAAGTGAGAAGAGAAAGGTCAAACTAACATTCTATCCTAAAGGAGATCTCGTGCCAAAAGGTCGGCAAGAAGGAGAATGAAAAAGGAGTGACGCCACTTGTGGCGTCAAGACATCGCAAGCGCTGTCACTCCAAATTTTCAGAGGAAGATTTGCAGGTATTGAAAGTCATTGATCTGACTAAGAGTTATAAAAAGAGAAAGGTTATAGATAAGATCAGTATAGTGATTGAGAGGGGAGAAGTGGTTGGATTGTTAGGACCAAATGGGGCAGGAAAGACTACCACCTTCTATATAGTGATAGGTTTGATAAGACCAGAAAGTGGAGAGGTATTTCTTGATGAGAAGAAGATTACCCATCTTCCTATGTTCCAGCGAGCAAGACTAGGAATAGGGTATCTTCCACAGGAGCCATCAGTCTTTCGGAAATTGACAGTAGAAGAGAATATCATGGCTATATTAGAGACCATCCCCTTATCAAATAGAGAGAGGAAAGAGAGGGTCGAGGTCCTTTTGGATGAACTTGATATCCTTCATATCAAGGATACTATGGCATATTCCCTTTCAGGCGGTGAACGACGTCGAGTTGAAATAACAAGGTCACTTGCAACATCTCCACATTTTATCCTTCTAGATGAGCCTTTTGCAGGGATAGATCCTATAGCTGTAGCTGATATCCAGGAGATAATATCTCGATTAAAGAGAAAAGGGATTGGGATTATAGTCACTGATCATAATGTCAGAGAGACACTCAGAATCGCTGATAGGGCATATATCATTAATGAAGGAAAGATTGTAGATAAAGGGAAGCCAGAGGAAATAGCTAAAAGTGAGAAGGCTAAAGAGATATATTTAGGTAAAGAATTTTCATTATAAATTTATAGATAGATTTTCAGATAATAAATTACACAAGGCTAGAGGGAGAAATCCGAGTAAGGCGTACTGAGTAGTACGTTGTCGAGGATTTCGACTGATAACGCCGTGTAATTTGTTATATGGAAATCTATAGGTGGTTTTTATGGCAATGGATATGAAGATGACATTAAAGCAGACGCAAAAACTTGTCATGACACCTATGCTACAGCAGGCGATTAAACTCTTGCCTCTGGCAAGACTTGATCTGGTGCAATTAATCAGACATGAGATGGTAGAGAATCCTATGTTAGAGGAGATATTATTAGATGAGGAAGATAATAATATAGAGACCGATGATACTGAAAGGTTGCTAGATGATAAAGGAGAGACTGAGAACCAACAAGAAGAGCGAGAAGAGATTGATTGGGAGATATATCTTCAAGAGAATATTGATAGGGGTATTTCTCCAGAAGATTATATAGAGCGAGCTTCTATAGATAGTACCATTAGGAAAGAGATCTCTTTATCAGATTACCTCATATGGCAGTTAGATCTTGTATCATATAATGAATTAGATAAGCGTATAGGCACCTTCCTGATAGGTAATATAGATAGCGATGGTTATCTAAAATCAGAACTTACTGAGATTGCTGAGATGTGTAATGTTGAGGTAGGGAAGGTTGAGGAGGTGTTAAAACTAATACAAACATTTGATCCTTCGGGAGTTGGAGCCAGGGATATAAAGGAATGTCTTATTCTTCAGGTAGAGAATATAGGAGGCGAATCAGATGGATCTGTAGTAGTAAAGAATATAATTGAAAGATATCTAGATCAACTTGATGAGAGACATTTCCTAAAGATAGCAAAAGGCCTTAAGATTTCAATAGAAGAGGTGATAAGGGGAGTAAAATTTATTAGGACACTCGATCCCAAACCGGGGCGCCGATTTAATTCAGAAGATGTGGAATATATTATCCCTGATATTATTATTGTAAAGACAAGGGATGATTATCAGATCATATTTAATGATGAAGGGATACCGACATTGAGGATTAACCCCTTTTATAGAGGTATACTTAAGAGCAAAAGCAGGTCTGATCCTGCACGGGAGTATTTAGAAAATAAATTTCGTTCTGCACTATGGTTAATAAAGGGTATTGAACAGCGGAGGCAGACTATATATAAGGTTGTAAAGAGTATTATTAAGTTCCAGCGGGGATTTCTTGATAAGGGATTACCTTATCTGAAGCCATTGATTCTGAGGACTGTTGCAGACGACATTAATATGCATGAATCTACAGTCAGTAGGGTAACCACCAATAAATATGTGCATACACCACAGGGCATCTTTGAATTAAAATTCTTTTTCCACAGTGGTATCAACTCTGTAGGAGGAGGAGATATGATGTCTTCTGTTATGGTTAAGGATATGATAAAGAAGATGGTTTCTGAAGAAGATCCTACAAATCCTATTATTGATGAGCAAATTGCTGAGATGATAAGGAAAAGGGGTATTGATATTGCAAGGAGGACTATCACAAAGTATCGTAAGGAAATTAGGATCCTTCCAGCCAATAGACGAAGAAAGATATTTATAAAATAAAGAGGAGGAAGATAAATGCAAGTAACTGTTACAGGAAGAAGGATAGAAATAACAGATGCATTGAGAAACCATGCAGAAGAGAAGGTATTAAGGTTAAAAAGATATCAGGATCGTTCAATCGATGCCCATATAGTATTATCGGTAGAAAAATACAGACATACGGCGGAAGTTACTATAAATTTCGATGGTACAATAATTCATGGTAAAGAAGAGACAGAAGATATGTATTCCTCTATCGATCGTGCTGTAGATAAGATTGAGCGTCAGATGAAGAGTCACAAGAAAAGGATTATCGCCTTGAAGAACAAAAGAGAGGCTGAAATAGGAGAGAGAGAGGGGAATATTGAAGGGAATATTGAGGAAACCATTAATAT
>JACRGM010000171.1 GCA_016212345.1 Nitrospinota bacterium | reverse complement strand
TTTCCCCTCTAAAAAGAGGGGATTAAGGGGTGTGTATTTTCATCCCTCTTTATGCCGACTGAGGTCGGTATGAGGGTTTCCTTTTAGGGATCTCAATTTTAGTATGAGGAGGGTAACGATTGTAAGGATAAGTGTAATAATAGAAAGGAAGGCTCTGTGCCGTGTCTTAATATCCTTCCTAACCTTCTCTGCTACATAGGATATCTCATCTATTCTTTTCGTTGAATCATCGAGCAACTTCTTGACCCTTTCTAGATCAAGGGTATGGGTAATAGTTATTGCCTCTGTTACCATACCACGCGCCTCATCAATATCTAGCAAAAGCTCGTCTATATTTCTTCCAGAATATCTTATTTCTTTAACCTCCTCTTCACCTTCCTCAATACCCCTTATCGCCTTTACAAGTAACTCTTTTACTCTTTCACCCTTCTTAAAAGGTGGTGAGCCTTCTTCATGACAGCCTCCGCATTCTCCTCTCCCCTTACCAGTAAACATTTCAACCGAAGGGAACTGTATATTATGATTCCCGTGACAATCAACACAACGGGGGAGACCTATCTCTTGCATAGCCTGATAATGTGGACCTTCTCTATAATACCCTGCTGTTTTGGTGTGACAATTACCACATACATTAACGACCTCATTCACACCTGGAGGGATCGCCCCATGTATCCCATGACAATCCGCACAATTTGGAGCCAAAGCAGGGTTTTTTCCTTTAACCTTGTTATACAGGATCTGACCATGATAACTCTTTTTATAATCATCCAGTTGATTTATAGGTATTCCATAAGGTCTCATCTTTTCCCTATCTGAATGGCACTTTCCGCATGTCTCTGGGACATTAGTATGATATACAGTGGACAATGGATCGTTCTTTTTCCTTATCTCATGGTTGCCGTGACAACTGACACATGTAGCTACATTTGTATCCCCCTTTTCCAGTAAAATACCATGAATACTGGTTTTATACTCAACATACTGATCTACCCGGATATTATATTGTCTCATCTTTTTAGCATCAGCATGACAATTAGCACACAGGCCAGGGATATCCTCGACTTTGGGTTTTCCTCTAAACCCTGCCTTCTTATCCATGGCATTCTCTATCGAGTTAGGATTCCCTCCATGACAGTCTGCACAAGTTACCCCAACATTCTTATGGATACTTCTTTTCCATTGATTAACCGCCTCTAGTATAGGACCATTCAATTCACTGTGACAAACTACACATGAAATTTTTGTCTCTTCATCTGCAAAGGAGGGGGTGGGAAGAACCAACCCCCAAAATAATAAAAACAGATAAAGATATCTTTTGTAAGAGTAATCTTCAAACATACCTTAACCTTCTTTTGTAATTCAGACACTGGACTATAGACATTAGACCTCAAGTCTATAGTCTATAGTCTTTTTTATGAATAGTGACCCCAAATAGTTAGGATTATAAAGGATATAACCCCTAATATCCCTAATATAATAGCTATCGGTCTTTTGTGCGGATACCGTTCACTTCCTCTATCAATAAATGGAAGGAAGAAGATTATAGCTATTATAATGCCCTGTCCAAGAACACCAATAACTTTGGGGGCCCATGGCCCCAGAAAATCAAGTTTTTCTGCAAGTTTTAAAAGTTGATAGCTAATCAAAAAATACCACTCTGGCTTTATATGCTCAGGGGTTGAGTAAGGATCTGCCTTGATCTCCATTGGTGCAGGTATATATGTTGCCAAGGCAATAAGGAGGCCAAAGATAAGAAGAATTATTATAAGCTGTTTCAGGACATGATGAGGGAAGAAAGGTTCCCCCTTTATATCTTCATTCTTCTTCATAGATTTAGACTCTCCCTATATGAACAATTTCCATTCTCATTAAATCATAATGGATCAGATATCCCCTGTCTCCGTATCATCAGAAAATGTAACCCCAAAAAGATGAAGGTGACCCCTGGTAATATAACCACATGAAGGGCGAAGAACCTTGTTAGGGCAAGCTGAGAGACCTGAGGCCCACCCCGGACAAAATATTTCAGGGCCTCTCCTATAAAAGGTATTGCCCCTATACTATCTGTTCCAACTGTAGTAGCCCAATAGGAGATTTGGCTCCATGGTAGAAGGTAGCCAGAAAACCCAAATGTGAATGTCAGTAATAAAAGGGTCATCCCTGTGGACCAGTTGAAATCTCTTGGTGGTTTATAGGCTCCTACAGCAAAGACCCTCAATATATGAAGAATAACAGTAATTATCATCACATTAGCAGCCCAATGGTGCATCCCCCGGATCAGCCAGCCAAAGTGAATATTATTGGTAATCTCTACTATACTCTCATATGCCTCTGCTACAGTAGGTCTATAATACATTAACAGAAGTACTCCTGTCAGCAGTTGTATAAGGAACAATATAAAGGTTATACCACCTAAACATGCCAGGAAATTCCGTTCTATAAAGAAACGGTAATGTGGGGTTGTCTTCTTTAACTGTTTCTCTAATGCATCTCTAAATCTGAGACGTTCATCAAGAGGACCATATAAAAAGCCTGTTAGTGAAAATATATTAAAGAGTTCCCGAAATAATGTCCTTTTCTCAATATCCCTTTTTCTTGATCCCTTTTCCTCTATGTCCATCTATGCCTTTCCTATCAATATGCTTTCTCTAACAATCTTTGTGCTGATAACACTAAGTGGTTTAGGGGCTGGACCACCCAAAACATTCCCATTCAGATCAAAACTGGCAGCATGACATGGGCATATCAATCTATTCAGGGATGCATCCCATTTCACTATGCATCCTAGATGTGTGCAGACCGCAGAGAGGGCAAATACCTCCTCATTTGTCCGCACTACGATTACAGGCTTACCACCTATTACTACCACCTTACTCTTTCCATTTGGGAGTTCAGTAAGAGAGATAGTTATCCAAGATTCATTTGTCCCCCCAGAGTTCATTGATGGCCATAAATATCGAATAATAGGGTAAACTGTTAATACTGATAGGACAGAAAACCCTAACCCTATTAGGATGTTAAGAAAAGACCTCCTCGTTGATTTTGGTAATAATAGATCATTTACCTTCTCTTTCATAATAAAACTCCTTTACTATGGCATCGCAGATTCCTTTACTTAACATTTTTTGTATATAAAATATTGGGTATAAGGATAAATCTCTTTATTTGATATTGTCAAGTATTTTTTACTATTTTTTTACTATTTTTTTATTAAACCTTTTCGTTATGTAAGGGTATGGTATAATTAGCTGAATGAAAATCGGTGATAAATAGAAATGGTAGATAAGGATAAAAAGATTGTAAAATGTCCTAATTGTGGAGAGGTTATCGAGAGATACAGAAGCCCTTCACCTACTGTGGATATCATTATAGAGATTGAGGATAAAGGGATAGTACTGATCAGAAGAGACAGACCTCCTTATGGATGGGCAATCCCTGGGGGTTATGTAGATTATGGAGAATCGCTTGAAGAGGCTGCTGTAAGGGAGGCAAAAGAAGAGACCTCTCTTAACATCAAGATAATTAGGCAGTTTCATACCTATTCAGATCCAGAGAGGGACCCCCGACAGCACAATATATCTACAGTATATATCGCCAATGCAGAGGGAGTACCTCATGCTGGAGATGATGCAAAAGAGGTGGAGATATTTAATCAGATCAATCTCCCTCCAGATATTGCCTTTGACCATCGAAAGATACTAACAGATTATTTTGAAAAGAGATATTAATAGTTCTTCTTCTCCTCCTCTGGGAATCATCCCCTCTTTTCATAATAATCCTTCAAGGCTGCCTCAACCGCCTCTTCAGCCAGGACAGAACAGTGGAGTTTATTTTTTGGCAATCCACCTAGCGCCTCTGTAACAGTCTTATTGGTTATCTCCTTTATCTCCTCTATCTTCTTACCCTTGATAAGCTCTGTAATCATAGAACTTGTGGCTATAGCAGCGCCACATCCAAAGGTCTTGAACTTGGCATCTATAATCGTATCATCCTCTATCTTAAGATAGAGTTTCATAACATCTCCACAAACAGGATTCCCTACTGTTCCAACCCCATCTGCATCTTCTATCTTCCCTACATTACGGGGATTTTCAAAATGATCCATCACCTTATCGCTGTATAATCCTTCTTCTCTCATCTCTCCTCTCTCTCCTCCCCTATCCTTTTATTCATTATCTTACTCTTCCCACAGTGGGGACATCTTCCTTACCTTTTCGACAATAGGGGGTAATACCTCTAAGACCCGCTCGATATCCTCCTCTGTATTCTCCCTACCCAGGCTGAATCTTAATGACCCATGAATAACCTCATATGGTATCCCCATAGCCACTAAGACATGAGAAGGCTCAAGCGAACCAGAACTACAAGCAGATCCTGTAGATACCGCAATCCCTTCAAGGTCTAGATTTATCATAAGGGTCTCACCCTCAACATACTCAAAACTCATATTCAGTGTAGTAGGAAGCCTCTCTGTGGGATGTCCATTTAACCTTACATGCGATATCTTCTCAGTCAATCCATTTTGTAATTTATCCCTCAGGCTTATTAGACGTTCTCTCTCCTCTTCCATGCAGGCAGATGCGATTTCGCATGCCTTACTGAAACCTATAATGCCGGCCACATTCTCTGTCCCTGCCCTACGCTTCATCTCCTGATTACCACCGTTGATCAATGGATGTAACCGCCTTATCCCCTTTCTGATATAACATGCCCCAACCCCTTTGGGACCATTAAGTTTATGGGCTGAAACAGAGAGGAGGGTTACTCCCATATCATCTACATTAAGGGGGAGCTTTCCAAGACTCTGAACAGCATCAGTGTGAAAGATAATACCCCTCTCCTCGGCAATCTTGCTGATCTCCTTTATAGGCTGTATAGTCCCTATCTCATTGTTAGAATGATGAATGGTTATAAGGATCGTATCATCACTGATTGCCTCTGCCACATCCTCTGGCTTGACCATACCATATTTATCCACAGGGATGTATGTTATCCTATATCCATTCCTTTCTAAATACTTACAGGTATTTAATACAGCATGATGCTCAATCTGGGAGGTAATAATATGTCTTCCCTTCTCCTTACTCGCGAATGCAACACCTTTAATTGCAAGGTTATCAGCCTCACTCCCACCTCCTGTAAAGACAATCTCTGAAGGATCAGCTCCTATTATTCCTGCTACCTTTTCTCTTGCCTCATCAATCTTTACCTTTACCTTCCTCCCAAATTGGTGCAGACTCGAAGGATTACCAAAATCCTCCTTTAAAAAGGGGAGCATCTCCTCTAGTACTTCCGGATGAAGTGGTGTAGTTGCGTTATTATCAAGATATACTATCTTCATATCTCCCTTTCTCAAATCCTCATTTCCTTTAATCTGGTCTCATCAATAGGTCTAGCCAGTATTGTAGAGACATCATTATTCGAGGTACTTCTCCAACACACAGGGACCTCTATATCCTTAGGTGCATCACTAT
>JACRGM010000170.1 GCA_016212345.1 Nitrospinota bacterium | reverse complement strand
AGAGGAGGAGATGAGATTCATCGCCAAGAAGATAGATGAGGTTATTATGAATAATAATGATGAAGAGAAGTTAAAGAGGATCAGGGAAGAGGTTAAGGATTTCTGTAAGGGGTTTTCTATACCAGGTTTACTTTTAAGCGATAGATTTTCAGATAATAAATTACACAAGGCTAGAGGGAGAAATCCGAGTAAGGCGTACTGAGTGGTACGCCGTCGAGGATTTCGACTGATAACGCCGTGTAATTTGTTATATGGAAATCTATAATAAGTTTAATATATGAGATGTCCTTATTGTGGTAATATGGAGAATAAAGTCATTGATTCTCGCCTCAGCAAGGAAGGTGATATGATAAGGCGAAGGCGTGAGTGTCTCCATTGTGCTAATAGGTTTACCACCTATGAAAGGATCGAGATAAATCTACCACCTGTTATCAAGAAGGATGGGAGAAGAGAACCTTTTAATAGAGAAAAGATCCTCATTGGTGTACAGAAGGCGTGTCAAAAGCGTCCTATAAGTATAGAAATTCAAGAGGAATTGGTTAATAAAGTGATAAAATTCTGCCAGGAGAGCGGAGAAAAGGGGATACCCTGTAAAATAATTGGAGAGAGGGTTGTAAAGGAGTTATATAAACTAGATGATGTTGCCTATATGAGATTTGTCTCAGTCTATCATTCCTTTAAGGATATTAATGAGTTTATGAATGAATTGACAATTCTATTGAAAGACAAGAAGGCATACAAGGAGGCCTAGGGTGTTATTTTATGTCAAGATATTATCCTGTCTACCTCGATTTGAGAGGTAAGAGATGTATTGTTGTAGGTGGTGGGACAGTGGCAGAGAGAAAGGCAGGTTCTTTATTAAAAAGTGGTGCAGATGTATGGATTGTCAGCCCTGATCTTTCAGGACAACTGAAAGAATTAGTAACCCAGAAAAAGATAGGATATATAAAAGAGGGATTTGAAGAGAGACATCTAAAGGACGCCTTTCTTGTTATTGGGGCTACAGATGATCCCTCCATTAATTCGAGGATAAGTAGAGAGGCACAGAGAAAAGGAATATTGGTAAATATTGTAGATCTCCCTGAGGATTGTAATTTTATTGTTCCTTCAGTCGTTGAACGAGGAGATCTGATTATTAGTGTCTCTACATGTGGCAAAAGCCCCGCCCTCTCAAAGAAGATAAGGAAAGAACTAGAGCAAAGGTATGGGGAGGAGTATGATGAATTCATAGGGCTTATGGGAGAGATTAGGGAATACATCATCTCTGAGGTAAATAATGAAAAAAAGAGAGGGATTATCTTCCAGAGATTAGTTGATTCAGAGATAATAGATCTTTTAAAAAAGGGAAGAAGGGATCTATCTAAGGAGGAGGCAATCCGAATATTGAGATCAATGGGGGTAGAAGGAGAGGAATTTAAGATAAGGAAATGAAGATAAGGAGATGAAAGAGATATTTTTTTCTATTACCCTTTTTTGTTATTTTCTTGCAACCCTTATACATTTTCTATTCCTGGGATTACGTCGAAACTTACTCCTTTTTATTGCTATGGTTACAGTGGTTGTAGGATTTATTTGTCATACTACTGCCTTGATCTTTATATCTTTTGAGACAGGTCATGGGCCATATACCAATTTCTTTGAATATATGGCCTTTTTCCCCTGGACTATAGTACTGATATATCTAATTGTGGAATTTAGATACAGGATAAAGGATCTAGGCTCCTTTGTCATTCCTTTAGCATTCCTTATGTTGGCATATTCGAAACTCCTCCCAGAAGAGGTAAGCCCATCAACCAATGTGTTGAGATTCTGGGCCACACTTCATTACACCTTATCCTTTTTAGGATATGCTGCATTTGCTTTGACCTTTGGGGCAGGGCTGATGTATATGATTCAGGAGAGACAACTCAAATCAAAGAAACCAGGGTCATTTTACTATCGCCTACCTTCATTAGAGCTACTCGATAATCTTAACCACAGGTTAATATCGATCGGTTTTCCGCTCTTTACACTGGGATTTGTTACAGGTTCTATCTGGATTGGTAAGATAAAAGGTGATTATCTCTCATGGGACCCAGTAAAGACACTACCTTTAATCATTACATGGATGATATACGCCGCCCTCTTTATTGGACGTATCACAGTAGGTTGGAGAAGGAGAAGGGCTGCCCTTGGTGCAATAATCGGATTTTTCCTGATAATCATCACCTATTGGATGCATGTTAATTAACTCATAACTTATGACTTTATGACTCACAACTATGAATATTATTGTTGTAGGTATAAATCATAAAACAGCCCCTGTATATATTAGGGAGAGGGTTGCCTTCCCTAAGGATAAGATAGGGGAGTCTCTTGAATGTCTATGTAGACTCCATGAGATAGAGGAAGATGTTATCCTTTCTACATGTAATAGGGTTGAGATATACGCAAGGACAAGAGATATAGCGAATGGTATAGCAGAGATAAAGAGGTTTATTTGTGATTATCATAATATCCCTTATGAGGAACTTGAAAGGTATTGTTATGCATATTCAAAGGAGGAGGCAGTTCAACATCTCTTTAAAGTCTCTTCTAGTTTAGATTCTATGGTAATAGGAGAACCACAGATACTAGGTCAGGTAAAGGAGGCCTATGTCCTTGCAAAATCCCTTCGTGTTACAGGTGTTATCTTGAATCAACTCTTTGAAAAGGCCTTCTCTGTTGCCAAGAAGGTAAGGAGTAAGACAAGGATTGCAGAGAATGCTGTCTCAATAAGCTTTGCTGCTGTAGAGCTGGCTAAAAAGATATTTGGTGATATAACGGGAAAGACAGTAATGCTTATAGGGATTGGAGAGATGTCAGAACTGGCAGCACGACATCTGATATCTAATGGGGTAAGAACGATTCTGGTATCCAATAGGACATTTGATAGGGCTGTGGATATGGCAAAGGAACTGAAGGGGAGCGCAATAAGATTTGAGAATTTTGAAGAAGAGCTTATCAGGACAGATATTGTGATAAGCTCGACAGCCGCCCCCCACTTTATTATAAAAAAGAAGACCATGGAAAAGATCATTCATCTTAGAAAGAATAGACCGATCTTCTTTATAGATATCGCTGTACCGCGGGATATTGACCCAGCAGTAAATGAGATCGAGAATGTCTATCTTTATAATATTGATGACCTTCAGAATGTAATAACTACCAATATAATGGAACGAGAGAAAGAAGGGGTAAGGGCAGAAGAGATAATAAAGAAAGAGACACTTCAGTTTATCAACTGGTTTAATTCTCTGGAGATGGTCCCGACAATTACCTTATTAAGAGAGAAGATAGAGAATATCCGTATTACTGAAATGGAAAAGACCTTCTCTAAATGGAAAGACCTATCTGAGGAAGAAAGGATAGCTATAGATAACCTTACCTCTGCTATAGCAAATAAGATCCTTCATAACCCTACTGTTAATCTCAAAAATCAGGTCAAATCTAAGGATAAACAGTGGTATGTCGAGGTTATCCGATATCTATTTAATTTAGATGGAAATTTAGATTAGTGTTATAAAAACTTTATGAAAAATTGTATAAGGATTGGGAGTCGAGGGAGTCAACTTGCCCTCTGGCAGGCAGGCTGGGTAAAAAGAAGGTTGGAGGAATGGTATAAAGGTATAGATGTTACCATTGAAAGGATAAAGACAAAGGGAGATAAAATAGTAGATGTCCCACTTAAAAATGTTGGAGGGAAGGGATTATTTATCAAAGAGATAGAGGAATCTTTACTGAAAAGAAGGATAGATATTGCTGTACATAGCATGAAGGATTTTCCTACTACTATATATGAGGGGCTTGTAATCGCTGCTATTAGTGAGAGGGAGGACCCGAGAGATGTTGTAATCTCTAAGGAAGGGATAAGATTATCTGATCTTAGATTTAATGCCAGGATAGGTACAAGTAGTCTCAGACGCCAAGCCCAGCTCCTCAATTTTCGGTCTGATCTCTGTATAATCCAAATTAGAGGGAATCTTGATACAAGGATAAAGAAGCTATATTCAGAGGATCTTGATGCAGTAATAGTAGCAGCAGCAGGTGTTAAGCGAATGGGTTGGGAAGAAAAGATTAGTGAGTTTTTGCCTTATGTTATATCCTTACCAGCTATAGGCCAGGGGGCATTATGCATAGAGGTTAGGGAAGATGATAGTAATATTATTAAGATGATGGAGAGGTTTAATCATTATGAGACATCAATAGAGATTGGTGCAGAGAGGGCATTTCTCAATAGATTGGCAGGGGGATGTCAGGTACCTATTGCTGGGTTTGGCAAGATCAGCAATAACAGGCTCTTGTTGGAAGGAATGATTGGAAGTATAGATGGGAAGATGCTTTTTAGGGAAAAGATAGAAGGAGATCCTGACAAGGGGAATGAGATGGGGATCAGGCTAGCAGAGAGGCTTCTCAATATAGGTGGGGATGAGATTCTAAGAGAGGTATATGGAGGGAGTGTGAATTCAGACATTAGCCTATAGACAGTAGACTATAGACAATCAAGGAGGGAAGATGGAAGGAAAAATTTAGGTTCTTTCGCACAAAAGTTGAGTATCTTAGAAGTCCTGTCCTGAGCTTGCCGAAAGGAATGTAAAAATCAAAAATAAAAATGCAAAATGACAAATCAAAATTCAAAGATGAGTTTAAGAGGCGAAATTATAGCTTTGCTCTTGAAAGGCCAAAGATAGATTTTTACATTTTTATATGTCATTTTAATTTTTTATCTTTAATCTTTGATTTTTAGGGTTAGTTCAACTTTAACACGAAAGAGGTAAAATTTATAGACTTTTTCTAAAAGATGTTCTATAATAAATAAAATATTATCTCAGAGAGGAATTATTAGATATGCCCAGAGTGAGTATAAGGTCGAATAATGTAAATTCCTTTAAAAAACTTAAGGAGATCATTGAACATACAAAGATACTAAAGAGGCAAAGGGAGCTTATATATGGAAAATGGGATTT
>JACRGM010000021.1 GCA_016212345.1 Nitrospinota bacterium | reverse complement strand
AATCTATAATCCATATTAATTTTGTTTATGAAATATAAAAAATGGAGGTGTGAGATGTCGATACGATACATATTGAGTGAATATATGGATCATGCAATGGCAAAAGCTGTTTATGACAAGCTTGAAGATAATACATTTACTGGTCGGATACCCCTTTGCAAAGGAGTTGTAGCATTTGGAAAAACATTACGGGAATGCGAAGACGAATTACGCTCTACACTAGAAGATTGGATTCTATTAGGTCTCAAAATGGGACATTCTTTGCCAGTGATCGGCGACATCGATCTAAACAAGGAGCCAACGCATGAGCCGATGGCTACCTACTAAACGGAGAGATTTTATTCGACGACTATACAAACTTGGCTTTAATGGTCCGTTTTTTGGAGCACATCATCAATTTATGGTTTTTGAACAACATCGTTTAGCCATCCCATCTAATAATGAATACTCTATGTCCCAACTTATGATGATGATTAGAGAAATAGAAGAAATTATAGAGCGTAAGATCTCATCTGAAGAATGGAATAAATTATAGAGGTTCTGTAATGTTAGATTATGCTAATGTTAGATTATGCTACAGTAACAGATTTTGCCAACGATCTAGGTTTGTCTATGTTTCTCTTAAGAGAGATGGCTGTAAAATAGGCAAATAGTTGACCTAGAATCAATTGCAAAAAAGGGGCAATAACCTTATCTACCTTGGGGAGGATAATCTCCTCATCAAATAGCTTATAATCCTTTTCCTTATCCCCAAAATGAAATCCCATTACAAAACCATTCCTTGCCTTGACCTCCTCGATACCCCCTATGATAAGAGGGTAGAGATCCCTCTCCTCCTTTGGTGGGATAAATCCCACTGTATATAGATTTTCATCTATAAGTGCAATGGTCCCATGTTTTAGAAATCCTCCGGGCATACCCTCTGCATGGATATAAGCAACCTCCTTCATCTTGAGGGCAGATTCTAAGGCTATAGGATAGTAAATACCACGGCCGAGGTAGAGCCAGTTCTTTATCCTTGAGTACTTATGTGCAATGTTATGGATAAAACCAGATTTCTCATTTAATATATCCTGGATGACAGTCGGGAGTCTTCTCAACTCCTTCTCTATTCTTATCTTCTCTTTTACAGTTATCTTTTTTTTCATAGCTCCTAATTCTAGGACAATGCTGAGTAGGATGATCATCTGGGAGATGGCAGCCTTTGTACTGATTACACATATCTCTGGTCCTGACCCCTGCATGATAGGTATATCCACCATACGTGCTATTGATGAACCTATGACATTTACAATAGCTACTGTCTTTGCCCCATTTTTTCTAGCGTATTTTAAGGCGTTTAAGGTATCATAGGTCTCGCCTGACTGAGAAATGGCTATGACCAGTGTCTTATCTGCCACCTCTGCCAGATTTCTGAATTCATCAGAGCTTACAGCGGTCAAATGACTCCCTGTCAAGGATGAAAAATAGTATTCCCCTAACAGGGAGACATAGTAGGTTGTACCAACACCAGTGAGATAGGTTCGCTTATTATCCATTATCATAGATGCTACTTCCTTTATGATCTTTCTATCTACATTCATGGCATTAGTTATTGCCTGGGGCTGTTCGTATATCTCTTTGAGCATATAGTGTGGATAACCCCCTTTTTTAGCCATCTCTGCATCCCATCCAATCATTGTTATCTCTTTATTGACTCTTTCACCCCTAATATCCTTGATAATATACTTTTCCTTTGATATGACTGCATATTCTTTATCATCGAGTACTACTGTATTCTTTGTATAATCTATAAAGGCATTAAAATCAGATCCAACATAATTGGCATCATTACCTATCCCTAATATGAGTGGGCTCTCATTCTTGGCACAAAAGATCTTCTCATGTTCATATATAGTGATCATAGCAATAGCATAGGTCCCATCTAACATATTTAGAGATCTCCTAAATGCATCCTCAACATCACCCGTAGAGGAATAGTACTTTTCTAGAAGATGGGCTATCACCTCTGTATCTGTCTCTGAAAGGAATTTATGTCCCTCTTTCTTTAACCCTTCCTTCAAGGTGTGATAGTTAGAGATTATTCCGTTATGGACAACTGCAAAGTCTCCTTTACAACTTATATGGGGATGTGCATTTTTCTTAGTCACCCCCCCATGGGTTGCCCATCTGGTATGTGCAATACCTGTTCTCCCCGTTAAGTTTGTTAACCCTTCCTTCTCATTCACCTCATCCACATAGCCAATATTCTTCTTGATCTTGATATACCCTTTCTCTAATATAGCAATCCCACATGAGTCGTAACCACGGTATTCTAGATTTCTGATGCTATTTAAGAGGGATTTGGAGATATTCTCGAAACCAACTATACCACTGATCCCGCACACCTTTTATCTTCTCCTTTAAAAACGAAATCTTTTTGTGTAAAAGTTAACACATTCTTTTTTTGATCGCAACACATTTTTGCATCAGGGGGATAACTTAAATCCATATTCCCTCCACCTTTTATTTACCATATCTACAATCGATTTATCCATGATACTCTCCTCGGGCCATCCCCTTGTGAACCCCTCTTCCTTCCACTTTCTTGTCCCATCCACACCCATCTTTGAACCGTATTGAGGGAGGCGGGATGCATGATCTAATGTCTCAATAGGGCCAAGGACAAATTCAATATCCCTTTCAGGATCAATATTATTAAGGACCTTCCATGTTACTAACCTAGTATCATGGACATCTACATCCTCATCAACTATTACAATGACCTTAGAAAACATGGCCTGACCTAACCCCCACAAGGCATGCATTATCTTGCGGGCATGCCCTGGATAGCTCTTCTTTATAGATACTATGATTAGATTATGAAACACCCCTTCAAAGGGCATGTGAATATCCACTACCTCAGGAAACTGCCTCTTAAGCAAGGGTAGCATAAGTCTCTCAATAGCATATCCAATGTAGCAATCCTCCATTGGTGGCATTCCAACCACAGTTGCATGATAAATAGGGTTCTTTCTATGGGTGATACATGTGATGTGAAATACTGGATATTCATCTCTTAAGGAATAGAATCCTGTATGATCTCCAAAGGGTCCTTCTACCCTTCTTTCAAAGGGGTCTACATATCCTTCCAAGACTATCTCTGAATTGGCAGGCACCTCTATATTGACTGTCTCGCATTTTACCATCTTTACACCCTCTCCTCTGAGGAATCCAGCAAAGATCATCTCATCAAAATCAGGTGGAAGAGGGATTGTAGATGATATCACAACAGCAGGATCAGAACCTATTGCTACTGCTATCTCCATCCTTTTCTTCATCCTTTCATATTCCTTATAATGCATGGCCCCATGCTTATGTATATGCCAGTGCATCCCTGTAGTTGTATTATCATAGACCTGCATCCGATACATACCACAGTTCCTCTTTCCTCCCTCAAGGGACCTGGTGAATACCATTGGGAGGGTAATATACTTACCACCATCTTTTGGCCAGCACTTGAGAATCGGGAATATATCGAGTGAGGGGTTATCTATGATAATTACCTCTTTGCAAGGTCCATCCTTTACAATCTTAGGCAAGTACCCTGCTATATCCTTTAATCTGGGAAGTATCTTTAATTTATCTATAAGACCCACAGGTAGGTCAAAGGAGAGGAAGGATTCTAATAAATCAGAGAGATCGTTCAAGGAATCTACATCTAAGGCCATCTTTATCCTCTCCTCTGTTCCAAAGGCATTAGTTAATATAGGCATATCATATCCCTTTGGCCTTATGAAATATAAGGCAGGGCCTCTATCCTTTGAAACACGATCTGTAATCTCTGTGATCTCCAGATCAGTATCTACCTCAACTGCAATCCTTTTCAACAACCCCTTTTTATCCAGTAGATCTATAAAGTCTCTAAGGTCTTTATAAGCCATCTTTCAAATACCCCGTTACATCTCCAAACCCTATGTAATCCTTTACTGTTGCCTCTATAGGGATGATCGACTCAGAAAGCCATATCTTTACCTCTCCTGTCTTTGATTCGAATATCTCCTTAGGGACATTGACAATAACCATGACATCCCCTCTTCTTCCCTCTCCATCCTTTCTCTTTCTCTTCTCTTCTTCATCTGTAGCCACCCTTATAGTTATCTTAGACTCCCCCTTTTGAGGTATAGTTGTAACCACATATTCTCTTCCCTTCTCTATATCTCCATAAAAACCATTACGGAAATTGTAAAATGCAGAGAGGACATCATAATATACTACATCTTCTGGGATCGGCTCACTCCCAATCTTTACCAGGACACCTGACTTAAATACCCTCCAGGACATCAGATTATTGTCATGATCCAGATAGGTAATGACCTTTTCCTCATTGTCTCTAATAATTGCATGTCTCTCAAATATCCTAGATCTTAGACCTCTTTTGTTCTCAACCGGATATAGATATGCACTGAAGACATATTTTCGATAAGTGGTGAGCCACCCTATAAATCCCTTTGTCTCTGCCTCCAATCTAGCTATATATTCCCCATTTTCTTCTCTAAATGAAATAACCCCCTCTGCAGCATTTTTGAACCAGAGAAAGTTTATATCATAAGTAAGGGTCTCTCCCATAAATCTATCTATAATGTCCTGTGCTGATCTCTCTCTTTTGTTGATCCCTTTTTTATTTATATTTATTATGGAGGTAATTCTATGTGTAAATGGAAGATAATTAAGATAATTAAAGAGTGCTATCTGAATCAGAAAGGCACTAAATCCTTTTAAGGTAGATCTTCTAGTGATCTCACTCTCTGTGGATAGTAATTTTTTTATAAAAAGCCTCATGACCGCAGTAATAGTAGGGCTATTTCGAGGATCTTACGATTGAGGATCGCTCAAAGATGGCCTGAAGACATGAAGATGAGATGCGAAAGATGTGAAAATAGCAAATTATCTTTGACCAACCCCTTAGTTTTAGTGCTTACTCTCTACTGTCTTCAATGCCTCTTTTAATACCTCATCCATATTCTTTACAAAGATAAAATTTATATCCTCTCTGATCTTCTTTGGGATATCCTCTATATCCTTATCATTCCCCTTTGGAAGAATCACTATCTTCATACCTGCCCTTCTGGCTGCAAGTACCTTCTCCTTTAACCCCCCGATAGGTAGGACTCGCCCCCTCAAGGTTATCTCGCCTGTCATGGCCACATCCTTATTCACAGATACACTGGTTAGGGCAGAGATAAGTGCTGTTCCCATTGTAATCCCTGCTGAAGGGCCATCCTTAGGTATTGCACCTGCTGGTACATGTATGTGTATATCTGTGTTAGTATAGAAATCCTCGGCCAACCCAAGTTCCTTACCTCTTGATCGTGCATAGCTCATAGCTGCCTGAGCAGATTCTTTCATTACATCACCGAGTTGACCTGTAAGGGTCAAGGTACCTTTCCCCTTCATAGTAGTAACCTCAATGTACATGACCTCTCCCCCTGTTTGGGTCCATGCCAATCCTGCTGCCACACCGACCTGACTATTCTCCTGTTCCATCTCAGGGAGATATTTCCTTATCCCTAAATATTTATGGAGATTTCCTGCATTTATCCTGAAAACCTTCTTCCCATTCTCGGCAATATTCTTAGCTACCTTACGACATATTGTGGCGATCTCTCTCTCTATATTCCTCAAACCGGCCTCTCTTGTGTATTGAGAAATGGCCTTCATAATGGCCTTATCTGATATCTTAAGTATATCTTTATTTATACCGTGTTCTTCCATCTGTCTTGGGATAAGATATTTATGTGTAATCTTGAGTTTTTCCTCCTCAGTGTAACCTGGAAGTCTAATTATCTCCATTCTGTCCTTTAGGGCTGATGGAATAGGATCTGTAAGATTTGCTGTAGTGATAAACATTACATTAGAGAGATCAAATGGAACACCTAAATAATGATCGCTAAATGTAAAATTCTGTTCAGGATCGAGGACTTCTAATAATGCAGCAGAAGGGTCTCCCCTAAAATCAGCACCAATCTTGTCAACCTCATCCATCATAAAGACAGGGTTGTTGGAGTTTGCCTGCTTTATCCCCTGGATTATTCTCCCTGGAAGGGCACCCACATAAGTTCTTCTATGTCCCCTTATCTCTGCCTCATCCCTGACGCCACCAAGAGATATCCTGACAAACTCTCTACCCAGTGCCCGTGCAATAGATTTACCTAATGAAGTCTTACCAACACCTGGAGGGCCCACAAAGCAGAGTATAGGCCCTTTCATCTTTTCCTTTAACTTCCTCACCGCTAAATATTCAAGTATCCTCTCCTTTACCTTTTCTAGATCGTAGTGATCCTCCTCTAAGACACCAGATGCCTTTTTAATATCAATATTATCCGCTGTTGCCTTACTCCATGGAATCTCTGTCATCCACTCCAGATATGTCCTCACAGTAGTAGCCTCTGCAGACTCAGGGTACATCTTTTCAAGACGTTTCAATTGCTTTAATGCCTCCTTCTCCACATCTGGAGGCATCTTTGCTTGGGTTATCTTTTCCTTGAACTCATTGATCTCTTCCCCCTTTTCATCTACCTCTCCAAGCTCCTTCTGAATGGCCTTGAGTTGTTCTCTAAGGTAATACTCCCTCTGTGTTTTTGATATCTCTTCTTGCGCCTCAGTCTGTATCCTCTGTTGCATGTGGAGGAGCTCTATCTCCTTATTCAAAAGTTCTCCTACCTTTATAAGACGCTCCTCAGGATCTATTATCATTAAAATCCGCTGTGCATCCTCTACCTTCAACCCCAGATTTGAGGCTATTATATCTGCCAGCTTTCCAGGGGATGTTAGTTGGTCAAGCATCATTAATATATCAGGTGATACTATCCTCCCCATGGAGACAGCCTTGTTCATCTGTTCCTTAATATTTCGTATGAGTGCCTCTAGTCTCAGAGACTTTTCTTCTGGCTCTGGCAGGTCATCCAATTTCCTTATCTTTGCCTTATAAAAAGGTTTATCCCCTATACACTTCTCAATCTTTGCCTTTGCCATTCCCTGAATAAGTATCTTCACCCTCCCATCAGGGAGTCTCAGCATCCTTATAACTGTTACAATAGTCCCTATATCATAGAGATCACTAGGGGTTGGTGACTCAACACTGGCATCCTTCTGAGATACCAGAACCATCATCCTGTGTGAGGCGAGTGCCTCATTGACCGCATTTATAGAAGACTCCCTACCAATGAAAAGGGGTATAATCATATAAGGGAAGACTACTATATCCCTTACAGGAAGCAATGGTAGCTCATCCGGTATCTGAACAATATCTTTCTGAGCACCTGAATTTATAAGATCCTTATCTTTACTTCCCATATCTTAAGCTCCTTTCACTCAATATCAATACGTTTGTAACCCCTTCTCCTCTCAATATTCTTGGGCAAGCAGATAGTCAGGGTACCTTCGCCATAAAAGGCCTTTATCTTATCAGTGTTTACAGCCGACGGAATATTAATGATCCGTTTAAACAGGCCAAAAGATCGTTCCATGCAAAGAAAATTTACTATCTCTTCGCTATGACGCATTTCATCCTCTTTAACCCCTTCTATAATCAGAAGGCCTCCCTCTATATATAGATGTATATCTTCTGCCTTTATACCTGGGACATCTGCATCTACATATAGATTATCTTGTGTTTCGTATATATCTATCAAGACAAAACCTGTCTCACTTAAGATATAATCCTTTCTTGATACCTCTATAGAGAGATAGTTATATAAATTTCTAGTCCCTATCTCTATAGGGATTGTTTGACTCCAATCCCCCTTTTTATTAATCTCCATAGGGTTATTTCTCCACAATGATTCCTGATTTTCGAAACAAGGCCACAGAATCTATCTACTCGGTCAATTTTAAGCCCTTCAAATACTCCCTAAATTCTTCCCCAAGATCAGGTCTTCTTAAGGCAAATTCTACTGTGGCCTTTAAAAATCCTAATTTATTCCCTGCATCATATCTCTTCCCTTTAAATTTATATCCATATATAACCTGATGGCTTAACATACCCTTTAATCCATCAGTGAGTTGAATCTCTCCTCCCCTTCCAGCCTTTGTATTTTCTAATATATTGAATATCTCCGGGGTTAGGATATATCTCCCAATAATCGCCAAATTAGAGGGGGCTTTATCTGGTAATGGTTTTTCAACCAAATTGGAGATACGATATACCCCATTAGCCACCTCTTTGGGCTCGATTACACCATAATTTGATATATCTCTTTTCTCTACCTCCTCAACAGCAATAATAGAGGAATGGTATTCCTCATATACATCTATCAGTTGTTTGATTGCAGGGATATCTGAATATATTATATCATCACCTAACAAAACTGCAAATGGTTCATTCCCAATTACATCTTTTGCCCGCAATATTGCATGTCCTAACCCTAAAGGTTCCTTCTGACGGATATAACAGAAATCAACAAGGTTTGATATCCTTTGAACCTCTTCTAACAAACCATTCTGATTTTTCCCCCTCAAGGTATGTTCTAACTCAAATGAGATATCAAAGTGATCCTCAATTGCATTCTTACCCCTCCCCGTAATCATCACGATCTCTTTAATACCTCCCTCTATTGCCTCTTCAACAACATATTGTATCAGAGGTTTGTCCACTAAAGGGAGCATCTCTTTTGGTGATGCCTTTGTAGCTGGAAGGAATCTTGTCCCCAAGCCTGCTACAGGGAAAACAGCTTTATGTATCTTCAAAGGTCTTTTCCTCCTATAGACTGAATAACATATCTTTTTATAGATATGTTGTAACTGTTTAGCCAATTAAAGTAAATGCCTAAAAAATATTGAAATCAAAAATTAAAGATAAAAAATCAAAATGACATATAAAAATGTAAAAATCTATCTTTAGCAAAGCTATAATTTCGCCTCTTAAACTCATCTTTGAATTTTGATTTGTCATTTTGCATTTTTATTTTTGATTTTTACATTCCCTTCGGCAAGCTCAGGACAGGACTTCTAAGATACTCAACTTTTGTGCGAAAGAACCATTTAATTTCAACCGCAGACTAACGCAAACTAACACAGACTAACAACTGGCCAAGTCGGCCTAACAAAATGTCGTAAATATTCGGTAAAGACGTCGTAATTGATTTTAACCTCTCGTTGCTAAGATCTGCTTAGCAACGCGTTTGACTAAGAAGCTCTGCTTCTTCTATAGTCAAAGCATGAGCTTTTGTGACATAAACATTCCCAAGCAGAGCTTGGGAACGAGAAATAATGTAAGTCTTACCCATATAAACGGTTTTTACCGAATATTTACAAAATGTCTGTGTCTGTCTGCGTCTGTCTGCGGTTAATTTATTTGGATAGACAGTTACAATTTTCTAATATCTTCGATAGTCCCTCCTTTGTTTAGTTTTGGGTGGACGAGCTTCGTCAACTTTCAAGGTACGTTCTTTGTAATCAGAACCATCCAGTGCATCCTTCGCCTTTTTTGCTTCTGCTGGATTAGACATTTCCACAAATCCAAAGCCTTTGCCTTCAATTATGTTGACTTGCCTAACTTCACCATAAGTGGCAAACAATTCTTCCAACTCCGTGTTGCTTACAGAATAATTGAGATTCCCTACATAAAGTTTGCTACCTTGCATTCTAAACCTCCTTTTTTCTTTATTTCCCTCTGTCCAATAATGTTTCTTTTGGAGATAGAAGCACGATAGCATTCTGAATCCCTAATGAAAACATTATTAAAAACAAGAGAGCGATTATTCACAACTTGTTTTTAGAAGATTGATGGTTATTATATCACCCCCTTTTAGTATTTGCCATCCATTTCATATAATATAAAAATTTGTCACCTCTCACCCCCTTCTTTTATAGATTTCCATATAACAAATTACACGGCGTTATCAGTCGAAATCCTCGACAACGTACTACTCAGTACGCCTTACTCGGATTTCTCCTTCTATCCTTGTGTAATTTATTATCTGAAAATCTATAATAGATATGATTATTGACTAAATCCCTTGTGTTGTCAATGGATTTTTTATCGGAATTTTTATTGAGATCAAATATAATGTTCTTGGGATCAAAGGTTGACAGTGTTTCAATGATTTTGTTATTATAATGTCAGATGAACAAAAGGATTGCAGTAATAGGTGCAGGTAGTTGGGGTACAACATTAGCGAATCTCTTGGCAGATAAGGGGTATGAGGTAAAACTCTGGGTATACGAAGATGATCTTTGCGGTATTATCAAGGAAAAGAGGGAGAATACTATCTATCTTCCAGGGTTTAGGATCTCGGAGAGGATATACCCTACTACCTATATTGAAGAGGTGGCAGAGGGGATAGATACATTTATTATAGTTGTACCCTCCCATGTAGTCCGCAGTATTGCAACACAGCTTGCATCATTCCTTCCACCCGATGCTATTATTATAAATGCTTCCAAGGGGATAGAGATAGAGAGCCTTGTAACAATCTCTCGTATCTTGAGAGAGATATTCCCTGAGAGGTTCTATAAGAGAGTGGCTACTATCTCTGGCCCAACATTTGCCAATGAGGTCTCCCTTAAGACCCCCACAGCAGTTGTTGCTGCCTCTGAGGATATAAGGATCGCAGAGAGGGTACAAGAGATATTTACCACATCATACTTCAGGGTCTTTACTAATACTGACCTCCTTGGGGTAGAATTAGGGGGTGCCTTGAAGAATGTAATTGCTATTGCAGCAGGGATATCTGATGGTCTTGGCTTTGGGTATAATGCCAGGGCAGCATTGATAACCCGTGGTCTTGTAGAGATGATGAGACTAGGTGTAGCAATTGGGGCTAGTCCTCAAACCTTATCTGGTCTCTCTGGTCTAGGGGATCTTGTTTTGACATGTACCGGAGATCTGAGTCGCAACAGAGGTGTGGGATTAAAGATCGGAAAAGGGATGAAATTAGATGAGATACAGAAAGGGATGAGGATGGTTGCAGAGGGGATAAGGACTGTTAAATCTGCACATGATCTGAAGAGGAGATACAAGGTCAAGGGTGCGATTATTGATGAGACATACGCTATTTTATATGAAGGTAAGAGCCCGAGAGAGGCACTTAAAGACCTTCTGGAGGTTAAGATCAAAGACGAATTTGAGGGGGTAATCCAGTGAATAGATCATCTTTAAAGAAACTATTAGAAGACCTTTATACAAATAAGATAAAACCTGATGATGCTATGGAGGCCCTAAAGATACTCCCTTATGAAGACATAGGTTTTGCCAAGATTGACCACCACAGGGGGATAAGGAAAGGATTCCCTGAGGTGATATATTGTGAAGGGAAATCACCAGAACAGGTGGCCACGATTGCAAAGAGGATATTATCTGCGGGGGGTGATCTCCTTGCAACAAGGGCAGATAAGTCTATATTCGAGCAGATCAAAAAGATTAGTCCTAATGCAGAGTTTAATGAATTGGCAAGAACCATTGTAATCAAGACCTCTGAAAAGAAAGAAAGAGGTGTTGGTGCTATACTTGTAGCATCAGCAGGGACATCAGATATACCTGTGGCAGAAGAGGCAGTGATCACTGCTGAGACATTGGGGAGCTCTGTAGATCGAATGTATGATGTAGGTGTCGCAGGGATTCATAGGCTTCTAGATAAAAAGGAAGAGCTTTTAAAGGCACGGGTAATAGTTGTGGTTGCTGGAATGGATGGGGTACTCCCAGGTGTGATTGGTGGGTTGTTTGATAAGCCTATTGTCGCAGTACCTACAAGTATTGGCTATGGTACAGGCTTGAAAGGGGTCTCTGCCCTCCTTACCATGTTAAATAGCTGTTCTTCAGGGATCGCTACTGTCAATATAGATAATGGCTTTGGCGCCGGCTATCTGGCTCATAAGATAAATATATTAGGCGAGAAAGAGATAGAATGAAGATAGCATACTTTGATACATTCTCAGGTATAAGTGGTGATATGGTATTGGGTGGTCTGATCGACATTGGTGTGGATATAAGGGATATCCGTACAAGACTAAAAGGACTTGGTATTAAAGGCTATAGTATAGAGGTCTCCACCTTAGAGAGGGGGGGTATTGTTGGGACAAAGGCTGATGTAATAGTAAAAGATAGGGAGAGGGACCATATCTCCCTTAATGATATAAAGAGATTGATAGATGAGAGCGATCTCGAACCTCTTGTAAAGAGGGATTCTATACATATATTTGAACGAATAGGGGAGGCAGAGGCAAAGGTACATAATATCCCTAAAGAGGAGGTACACTTCCATGAGATTGGAGCAGTAGATTCCATTATAGATATAGTGGGTTCTATGATAGGTATCCATATATTAAATATAGGTAAGATAATCTCGTCACCAATAAATACAGGGAAGGGATATGTAATATGTCAACATGGGTTACTCCCAATCCCTGCCCCTGCGACTGCTGAGTTGCTTAAGGGATATCCCTGTTATTCATCAGATACAGAGTATGAACTTACTACACCTACTGGAGCCGCCATTATTACCACACTTGCCAGTGAGTTTGGTTCTCTTCCCCTGATTGAGGTAGAGAAGGTAGGTTATGGTGCAGGCTCTAAAGAGCTGAAGGATCTTCCTAATCTTCTAAGGATAATAATAGGGGAGGATATAGGTTCTCATATGGGAGATACTATTACTGTTATTGAAACCAATATTGATGATATGAACCCTGAATTCTATGATTATGTCTCAGAAAAGGCCTTTGAGATGGGGGCATTAGATTATTTTATAACCCCTATAATTATGAAGAAGAATCGCCCTGCGGCAAAGATTTCAATACTTGCTGACTCAAAGGATATTAGAAGGCTCACAGACCTTTTATTACGAGAGACCTCAACCCTTGGGATCAGATCATATCAGGTGAAAAGGGTCAAACTCGAAAGAGAATCAAGGGAGATTGAGACAAGATACGGATATGTTACAGTTGTAATTGCAAAAGAGGGGGAAAAGATACTCAAGATATCACCCGAATATAAGGAGTGTCAAGAGATAGCAAGGAGATATAATGTCCCCCTATATCAAGTCTATGAGGAGACAAAGGCACAGGCACGGCTCCACTTCGGTATGTAAAATAGGTAACTATACCTAAATATCAAAGGGCTCTTTTATTTTTAATTTAAAAATATTTCGTGGTGTCCCCCAAATAGCTGCAAGGCATTTAGGCCCGACTTTAGATATCATCAAATATAACAAGGGTAAAGTTCCCCTCTAAAAAGAGGGGATAAAGGGGTGTGTTTAATGCAATGCTTTATTGAGACGTTTATTTATCTCCTCAACCACTCCTTTTACGGGAACTCGTATCTGTTCCATTGAATCCCTATCCCTCAGGGTCACAGTATCATCCTTCATAGTTATAGAATCAATAGTTATACCATATGGTGTTCCAATCTCATCCTGTCTCCGATATCTCCTCCCAATTGACCCCTTTTCATCATAAAAGGTATTATGGTGTAACCTTAACATCCTTTCAATCTCTTTTGCCTTTTCTGGCATGTTATCTTTTTTAATAAGTGGAAACACAGCTACCTTTATTGGGGCCAACCTTGGGTGTAATCTGAGCACTACCCTATCTTCTTCCTCATCATATGCATCAATAAGAAATGCAAGGGCTGATCTGTCTACCCCTGCGGAGGGTTCAATAACATATGGGGTGTAACTATCCCTTGTCTCTTCATCAAAAAAGATAAGATCCTTACCGCTATGTTTAGAGTGTTGTCTCAGATCAAAGTCCGTGCGATCTGCAATCCCCTCTAATTCAGCCCAGTCGAATGGGAATTGATACTCTATATCAGAACAGAGTTTAGCATAATGAGCAAGTTCACCCTTATCATGATCCCGAATCCGTAGATTATCCTTTTTTATACCATATTTTAGATACCACCTGTACCTCTCACCCTTCCAATACTCATACCATTCAAGATCGCTCTCAGGTTTGACAAAGAATTCTATCTCCATCTGTTCAAATTCCCTTGTCCTGAATGTAAAGTTTCCTGGTGTGATCTCATTCCGAAAGGCCTTTCCTATCTGTGCTATTCCAAAAGGGATCTTCATACGAGCAGTAGTCTGAATATTTTTAAAATTGACAAATATCCCCTGTGCTGTCTCAGGTCGGAGATAGACTGTAGATCTCTGATCCTCAACAGCCCCCATGAATGTCTTGAACATAAGATTAAATTGACGGGATTGGGTCAGTTCCCCTCCACAATCAGGACACTTGTCAACCCCTTTTAAATCATCGGCACGGAATCTATGTTTACACCCTTTACAATC
This sequence comes from Nitrospinota bacterium, assembly GCA_016212345.1. Taxonomy (GTDB): domain Bacteria; phylum Nitrospinota; class Nitrospinia; order SZUA-224; family SZUA-224; genus SZUA-224. The sequence goes on along the minus strand of JACRGM010000021.1, from coordinate 1,239 downwards.
AACCAATGGATCTGAAAAACTATCTATATGTCCTGAGGCATGCCATACATTAGGGTGCATCAGTATACTTGAATCTATCCCCACAATATCTTCCCGCTCCTGAACTACTGATCTCCACCACAATCCCTTTACATTGTTCTTCAACTCTACCCCTAGTGGCCCATAATCCCAGCAGCTATTTAGTCCACCATATATCTCACTGTTTTGAAAGATAAAACCCCTCCTCTTACATAATGAGACAATCTTTTCCATAGTAACAGATCGAGTCATCTATCAAAACTTCCTCTCTATTGCATTTTTTCCTATTAGAATATATATTTTAAAAGTAGAGACATAAAAGGTTGGGGGGAACAACCATTAATGTCTCTGCTCAGGGCTGGTTGGTGACTATGTAATGGTTATCCAACCAGCTTTCCAATTTATGGGTAAAGATTTATCCCAAAGAATAGACTCGTATGAAACTCATCATCCTCCATGTCTCCAAGTTTCAAATTTGTTATATTAAATAGTAATTTAGCAGAGATCGATAACTGTTCTGATAACCGATAATCCAACCCCATCCCCAGAGGAACCAGTACACTTGTATCAGTATTAGTAGTCTTCCCCCTCTCAAGGTCAGTGTGGATAAACCCTAGACCTGCCTGCACCTCAAGAAATAGATCACTATAATCAAAGACCTCAAATAGGCCTTTGACCTGGAGAGACATTCCAAATTGAAAAAGATCATCTGTTAGCCCGAACTGTAGAAGTGGACCAATCCCAAATTCATTGCTGAGAAAATAATCACCATAGGCTCCTAATGCAAAGGCAGTGTCATCAACCGTTCCAAGCTGGAATCCTATGTCATTCCCAATACGTATGCTTCCCTCCCGGCCCTCTGCACTGACTGAAATGGGTAAAAGGATAAAAAATAGGGATACAAAAAAGATATGTCTGATTCTCTTATTCATTTTCATTTAATAATTCCTCCCTTTTAGTTTATTTTATTTTTCAACCAAGAAGTCCCCATCCAATTTTAATTGATCTATCAAAATTTATCATATAATATCCCATCCCATTTAAGATGTCAATTTAAAAATTATGTCAATTAAAAATATTTTTTCATACGAAAATACCTTTATAACACACCCCCAACCCCTCTTAATAGAGGGGAGTTCTAAAGTTTCCCCTCTAAAAAGAGGGGATTAAGGGGTGTGTATTTTCATGCTCCTTTGTGCCGACTTGTCGGCATGAATGTTT
>JACRGM010000167.1 GCA_016212345.1 Nitrospinota bacterium | reverse complement strand
GGTTTTTGCTAAGTCCCACAATAATTGAGATAATGGGGGATTATGTCTCAATTTAGGTGTGATTCAAGATCAACACCGATCGCATCACCTGTATCCATAAAAATCAAAGATTAAAAATAAAAAATCAAAGATGTAAATTTAGATCAACACCGATCGCATCACCTATATCCTTTAATGGAATCCTTCCCTCCCTTATAACAAGAGGGTGTGAGGTGCTTACATCTATTATTGTTGACCCTTTACCCCCCTCTCTCCTCTCTCCATCATCAATGATTATATCTATTTGGTCACCTATAGATACTACTACATCTCTGGCGATTAATGGATTCGGTCCACCTGAGATATTTGCACTAGGGGCAGTTACAGGGAGACCTACCTTCTTTACCAATTCCCTAGCCAACCTTTTATCAGGTATCCGCACCCCTATCTTTCCTGACCCCCCTGTAAGTACCTTGGGTACTGAGTCAGCAACCCTAAAAAGGAGGGTGAGTGGACCTGGCCAAAAATCCTTTATAAGTTTAGTGGCAATAGGTAATTCCTCTATTATAAGTCTTGAAAGCTGACTGTGATCAAAGATAAGTACAAGTAAGGGTTTATCAGGATCTCGTCTCTTTACCTGAAATACCTTCTTTACTGCTGACTCATCAAAGGCATTGACCCCCAACCCATAAAATGTATCTGTGGGAAAGGCTACCAGACCACCTGATAGGATTATGCTGGCAGATTTATCTATACATTTATGAAAATTATTGGGATCAGATTGATCAATCTTTAATAGCTCTGCCATCTTTTACTTTCTGCCCATGGATCGCCCTATCCTTTTCCTCCACATCCTTTTTCATCTTTAACTTCAACTCGCTCAGCCTTTTAGAGATATCAGGGTCATTTAAGGCAAGTATCTGTGCGGCCAATATAGCAGCATTTTTTGCCCCTGCCTTACCTATTGCCATAGTAGCTACAGGGACACCACTTGGCATCTGTAGTGTAGAGAGAAAGGAATCAATCCCTTTTAGGGGGGTAGAATCTATTGGTACAGCTATTACAGGGAGGATTGTCTCTGCCGCTATAACACCAGCAAGGTGTGCTGCCCCACCAGCACCGGCAATGATTACCTTTATCCCCCTCTCCTTTGCCCCACTAGCATAAACCCTTGTCTTCTCAGGTGACCTGTGTGCTGAAGAGATATTAAACTCATACCCTATGCCAAGTGATTCAAGGGTATTGGCAGTCTCTTGCATGACCGGGAGATCAGAATCACTCCCCATTACTATGCTGACTATTCCCTTTTTCATCTGAAAATTCCCCCTCACCCTTCCTCTCCCCTCAGGGGAGAGGGGAATGGAAATCTATATCAGATTAAGATCTCCTTCATAGATAAAATTCTCAGTATGCCTTGCAACCATCTCTGGATCTACCTCGATCCTTGCCTGACCTGTATCCATTGCAGTCTTGGCTACAGATGCAGCAACCCTTGGTGGGACATGAAAATCCAGACCCTTGGGTATAATATAATCAGGTCTTAGTTTATTCTCTGGTATAGATTCAGCTATGGCATGTGCTGCAGCGATCTTCATCTCCCTATTTACACCTTTAGCCCTTACATCAAGTGCCCCACGAAATATACCTGGAAAGGCAAGTGAATTATTCACTTGATTAGGGAAATCAGATCTCCCTGTAGCAACTATCCTTGCCCCTCCGGCTATAGCCTCTTCAGGCATAATCTCAGGAACAGGATTAGCCAATGCAAAGACTATTGGATCCTTTGACATAGACCTTACCATCTCTCTATTAAGGAGACCAGCAATAGAGAGCCCTATAAAGACATCCCTACCTTTTATTGCCTCCTCAAGGCCACCTTTGATATTCTCTGGATTGGTAATCTCTGCCAACTCCTCCTTCATCCAGTTCATCCCTTTATCCCTTCCTTTATAGATTATACCCACAGAATCACAGATAACAATATCCTTTATCCCTGAGAAGTTGAGTATATTGGTCACAGCAGTACCTGCTGCACCAGCCCCATTTATAACTACCCTGATATCAGCCATATCCTTTCCAATTAACTTAAGGGCATTAATCAATCCAGCAAGTACAACAACCGCTGTTCCGTGCTGATCATCATGGAAGATAGGGATATCTGTCTCTCTCTTTAGCCTCTCCTCTATACTAAAACACCTCGGTGCAGAGATATCCTCGAGATTAACGCCACCAAATGTTGGGGAGATGTTTATCACTATATCAGAGATCTCATCAGGGTCGCTAGCAGAGACACATATAGGGAAGGCCTCAACCCCTGCCATGGTATAGAAGAGGATCGCCTTTCCTTCCATTACAGGTAATGCTGCCCGAGGACCGATATTCCCTAGGCCAAGGACAGCGCTCCCATCAGTGACGATAGCTACCAGATTATTTTTACATGTATAGTCATAGACCTTCATAGGGTCTTTGGCTATCTCCTCGGAAGGTATAGCAGCGCATGGAGGGAGATAAAGAGAACTTAATATATTAGAGTCTCTTATAGGTATCTTACTATTTATCTCAATAACCCCCCTGTGTCTCCTGTGAAGCTCCAGTGATCTCTTGTTCAAAGAGTCATCCTTTACCTTATCTTCATCTTCTGGTAATAAGGGAAAATGCCCTTCGTATATAAATCCCTCCATCCTTTTCCTTATCTCTCCATGTTCTACCCTTTTTCGTGCCTCCCCAGTTTCGATCGCTGCCTGTGCAACTGCCTCTGCAATAGCAATGGGAGACTGGAAATCAAAGACCCTAGGGATTATAAAATCAGGGTGGAGTTCGTTATCCTTTACAAGACCTGCAAGGGCATTTGATGCTGCCCTCATGATCGTAAAATTGATATTCCGTGCGGCTACATCGAGTATCCCCCGGAAAAAACCAGGGAAGACAAGGGCTGTATTGATCTCATTGGGAAAATCAGATCTCCCTGTGGCAATGACCTTTGCCCCGCCTCTCTTTGCCTCATCTGGCATGATTTCTGGTTCTGGCACTGAGAGTGCAAAGACTATCGGATCACTTGCCATAGTGCTTATCATCTCTGCAGAGATAATATCACCTGTAGATAGCCCTATAAATGCATCAGCACCTATAATCGCATCAGAGAGACCCCCTTTCTTATCCTCCCTATTTGTCTTCCTCGCAATCGCCAGTTTTGCCCAGTTCATCCCCTCCATCCTATATTTATAGATGATCCCATGGGTATCTGAGAGTATTATATCTCTAACTCCCACATTTATCAGCATATTAGCGACTGTTATCCCTGCAGCCCCTGCACCACTTATCGCAATCTTCATATCATGTATATCCTTTTCCACTACCTTTGCAGCATTTATAAGTCCTGCCAATACCTCAATAGCAGCCGCATGCTGATCATTATGAAAGACACATACATTCATAGACTCTCGTAGGTGGTGCTGGATCGTAAAACACTTTGGGGCAGAGATATCCTCCATACAGATGGCCCCAAAGGTTGGGGCAAGAAGGTTAACAGTTTTAATTATCTCATCTGTATCCTGAGTATCGAGGCAGATGGGGAAGGCATCTACACCACTAAATGTCTTAAATATCACAGATTTACATTCTATAACCGGTAATGCCGCTTTGGGACCGAGATTCCCTAAGCCTAGGACTGCTGATCCATCAGTTACAATAGCAACAGTATTTCCACGACATGTGTAATCAAAGGATCTCCTCGGATCTTTATATATCTCTTTACAGGGTTCAGCCACCCCAGGGGTATAAACAAGGCTGAGTATTGACTCATCTTTAATAGGTATCTTGCTCTTGATACCGATTAGACCACGATACTTCTTTCTATAATTTAATACCTCTTCACCTATTATTGACACTGATATTAGCTCCGTTTCGTAATCTGAATGATCTATGTGCCGTTTGATACATCCTAACCGCCATGTT
>JACRGM010000174.1 GCA_016212345.1 Nitrospinota bacterium | reverse complement strand
TACCTTAAGACCGAGATCTGCTGAATGCTTAACCGCCTTACAGATCTTCTCAAACTCCCTCTCCTCTTCTGATTCATTCCTTGCCTCTGAATATTTACCAGTGTTAATCTCTACATAATCAGCCCCACTCTCTCTAGATGCCTGTACCTGATCAATCTCAGGATCTATAAAAAGGCTTACAGGAATCCCTTTATCGTGAAAGCGATCAATCACCTTCTTAAGTGAATCCCTTTGTGAATCGAGCTTCAGCCCCCCTTCAGTAGTTACCTCTTCTCTCCTTTCAGGGACAAAGGTTACTTGATCGGGTCGTACATCAAGCGCAATATCAATAATCTCAGGTGTAGCTGCCATCTCTAAATTGAGTTTTGTCTTGACAATCCCACGCATTAGATGTAGATCTCTCTCTTTAATATGTCTCCTATCCTCCCTGAGATGGATAGTAATGCCATCAGCACCGGCAAGTTCTGCAACTACAGCAGCCGCCACTGGATCAGGAACTATGGTTTTTCTTGCCTCTCTGATAGCCGCTACATGATCTACATTTACACACAACTTTGCCATCCTTTTATACTTCCCTTCTTATAGCATCTACTATCCTGACAACACGGGATACCTCCCTAATATCATGCACCCTCAAGATATTGGCCCCATTTAAGACCCCAACCGCCGATGCAGCCAATGTCCCTTCTAGCCTCTCTTCAACAGGGAGATTCAATATCTCTCCAATAAATGACTTTCTAGATATCCCTATAAGTAGGGGTCTACCCAGACTCTTAAACTCTGACAGATTTTTTAATATCTGGAGATTATCTCCTTTCCTTTTCCCAAAACCTATACCAGGGTCTATAATAAACTTGTCAGGTTTAATACCATTCGCAATCCCCTTCTCTATACTACTGCGAAGATAGGATATTATCTCTGAAAAGAGGGATTCATAATGAGGATTTTCCTGCATGGTCTTGGGTCTATCAGGTATATGCATTATAACAACACCTGCATCATATCCTGCGATTACCCCAGCGATATCTTCATCAAACTTAAGTCCGCTGATGTCATTTATTATACTAGCCCCCTCATCCAAAACAGCCTTGGCAACAGGGGACTTATATGTATCAACAGAGATAGGTATATCTAACTTCCTAACCAGGGCCTTAACAACTGGGAGTATCCTTCTTAGTTCTTCATCTACTGATATAGGATCAGCCCCAGGCCTAGAAGACTCACTTCCTATATCTATTATATCAGCCCCCTCTTTCACCATATCTTCAGCCCCTGAAAGGGCATCTTCGAGCCTAAGAAATCGTCCCCCATCGTAAAATGAATCAGGGGTAATATTTAGTATCCCCATGATATGGACACGCTTGTTTAAATCGAGAGTATATTTTCCACATGATAAGGTAAGATCTCTCCCCTCTGTCACATTAGTTAATACATCCTCTATCTCCTGAGATATGGTATCCAGACCAAAGGGCTGGTTCTTTAATTTTTGAATCAGCCTCCTTAAATTTTTAACACTACCTATCAAGAGGACATCTGACTGATCAACGCTATGATCTATTACCCCTCTAGCCACAGCAGCATCTCCATCTAATGATAACATCTCCTGTTTCAGGATATTTGCCGCTGGGCTCTCCACACCCTCCAGCTTGATTGTATAAAATAATGCCTTAGGGGCCATTGACTCGATACCATGAGGATCCACCCCAATCCTTTCCATCTCTTTTATAACCTCTATCTCATCTCTAAAGATCTCTATCCTAGGATTGTGTCTCACCTTCTGGCATTATAGATTTCCATATAACAAATTACACGGCGTTATCAGTCGAAATCCTCGACAACGTACTACTCAGTACGCCTTACTCGGATTTCTCCTTCTAGCCTTGTGTAATTTATTATCTGAAAATCTACACCTCTCCTTTTAACCTATATAATCTCTTCTTTCAACTTCATCTCACCCTTTGCCCCTATCTTATCAGACTCCACCTTATCCTTTAATTCAACTTCATTCTTCTCTTTATTATCAACCTGCTCTTTATCAATCCAACGCTTCCTCCTTTTCACCTTCCTTACCTTCCCAAATATAATCTCATCTATCTCAGCCGCATCAATGACCTCCTTTTCTAACAATGCCTCTGCTAACTTATAGAGTTTGTCCTTATTTTCTTCTATCAGTTTCTTCGCATCATTATAACTCTCTATT
>JACRGM010000168.1 GCA_016212345.1 Nitrospinota bacterium | reverse complement strand
TTTCTCGTTCCCAAGCTCTGCTTGGGAACGTTTATGTTACAAAAGCTCCTGCTTTGACTATAGAAGAAGCAGAGCTTCTTAGTCAAACGCGTTGCTAAGCAGAGCTTAGCAACGAGAGGTTAAAATAAATTACGACGTCTTGACCGAATATTTACAATTACACAAGGCTAGAGGGAGAAATCCGAGTAAGGCGTACTGAGTGGTACGCCGTCGAGGATTTCGACTGATAACGCCGTGTAATTTGTTATATGGAAATCTATAGAGGGGATTAATTTGTCTCTTGGTTATTGGTAATTTTTAGATGCCAACATTTACTATAGATAATAAAAAAATAACAGTTGATAAAGGGACTAGCATACTAAAGGCAGGACTTGATAATGGTATTAAGATACCTCACTTTTGCTATCATGAGAAATTGTCAATAGATGGTTGTTGCAGGATGTGTCTGGTAGAGGTAGAGAAGATGCCAAAGCTAACCATAGCCTGCAATACCCCTGTAGCAGATGATATGGTGGTACATACCCATTCTCCAAAGGTTATGAAGGCAAGGGCGGGGGTCATGGAATTCCTATTGATAAACCATCCTCTGGATTGCCCAATCTGTGATCAGGCAGGTGAGTGTCGGCTTCAGGAATATTGTTTTGAGTATGGTATACCACATAGTAGGTTTAGGGAAGAGAAGAGGAAGAGAAGAAAGAGGTTCAGTATAGGAGAACATATTGTATTCGATGAGGAGAGATGTATACTCTGTCGTAGATGTGTCAGATTCTGCCGGGAGATAACTAAAACAGGGGAGATAGCGGTCTTCAATAGGGGTGATAGATCATGGATAGATATCTATTCAGGGAAAGGCTTGAATAATAAATACTCCCTTTGTACCACTGATATCTGCCCTATAGGTGCACTTACCAGCAAGGACTTCCGCTTCAAGGTAAGGGTATGGTTTTTAAAAGAGGTAGAGAGCATATGCCCCGAATGTAGTAATGGATGTAATATTAAGATATGTGTAAGGGATAATAAGATATACCGTTATCTACCGAGACAGAATGATAAGGTAAATGATACATGGATATGCGATGAAGGGAGGTTGAGCTATAAGAAGATCCTTTCTGATGATAGGATTACACAGCCGTTAATAAGATCCGGCGATAAACAGATCCCAGTAAAATGGGACGAGGCCTTGGCTGTTATAGCAAAGGGATTTAAGGGTAAAGATGGAAATATTGATGGTTCTAAAGTAGGAGGGATCGGTTCCCCCCATTCTACTAATGAGGAGTGTTTTCTATTCCAGAGATTTATGAGAGAGGTTATTGGGACCAATAATATAGACTTTACTGTAATAAAGGGAGATAAGGACAATATCCTTATAAAGGAAGAAAAGGCTCCAAATGCGAGGGGGGCAAGGGATATGAGGCTTTTCCCTTGCAATGGAGGCCGTGGCATATCTGATATGATAAAGGGTATAGCCACAGGAGATATAAAGATCCTATATATCATGGGGAGAGATTTGATGGGATTGGAAGAGAAGGGAAGGATACTCGATTCATTTGGAAAACTAGATCTCCTTGTGGTACAAGATACCCATGTCTCTGATCTCTCAAGAAAGGGAGATATAGTACTCCCATCAGCCACCTTTGCAGAAAAGGATGGGACATTTACAAATATTAATGGTATAGTTCAATGTATAACGAAGGGGGTTGAACCACCAGGGGATTCCCTACCTGATTGGGAGATAATATCCCGACTCTCTAAGGCAATGGGATACACAATGGAATATAATTCCCCAGAGGAGATAATGGCTGAGATATCTAAAGAGATCCCGGGATATAAATTATAGTGAAAGTCAAATGAATTTAATAATTGATCTTACAAAGATACTATTTATCTTTACCCTTACAATGGGGGTCTTTGCGCCTATACTTGGATGGGTTGAGAGGAAACAGAGTGCCCTTATGCAAGACAGGATCGGTGCTAATAGGGCAGATATATTCGGGTTTACACTGATAGGGCTCTTTCACCCATTAGCTGATGCCATAAAGTTGATAACAAAGGAGGACTTTATCCCACAAGGGGCAAATAAGATCATGCACACTATTGCCCCTTTTATATCCCTTGTCCCTCCCTTGATCGCCTTTGCTGTAATACCCTTTGGCGGAGAATATATCATAAACGGGAGAAAGATCAGCCTTGTAATCGCAGATCTCGATGTAGGTCTCCTTTACATATTTGCCTTTGCATCCCTTGCCATCTATGGTCCTGTCATAGCTGGATGGGCATCCAATAACAACTGGTCCCTCCTTGGGGCATTAAGGGCATCTGCCCAGATGATCTCTTATGAGGTCGCCATGGGATTGACTGTTATAGGGGTATTTATGGTCTATGGATCCCTCAAGCTAACAGAGATAGGTGCAGGTCAAGAAGAGTTCTTTAAATGGGGTATATTCTTACAGCCACTCGGATTCTTTATGTTCCTTACATCAGCTTTAGCAGAGAATAAGAGGATCCCCTTTGATGTGGCAGAAGGGGAGTCAGAGATTGTAGCAGGATACTTTTTGGAATATAGTGGTATGAAGTTCATAATGTTCTATATGGCAGAGTATATAGAGATCATTACTATAAGCGGGATAGTAACAACCCTCTTCTTTGGTGGATGGCATATCCCCTTTATCTCCACAAATGCCCTAATCTCTTTCTTCAGCCTTTTATTAGGTGATACATTGGCAAATATTATCACAATGATTATACATATTGGGGTCTTTTTTACAAAGGTCATATTCTTTATCTGGCTACAGATGACCATACGGTGGACAGTCCCCAGATTTCGTTATGATCAAATTATGAAACTGGGATGGAAGATATTACTTCCATTATCGTTATTGAATATATTGGTAACAGGGATTGTTATATTACTAACATAATGGCAATCGGTATACTAAAGATAAAGAGAAAGGGGAAGATGACATTTTGGGAAAGGATCTATATCCCTGAAATCCTGAGGGGTATTGCTATTACCTCCTGTCATTTCTTTATAAATCTACTAGGGTTTATTCCCCATATCTTGTTTAATAACGAGCGGAAGATATTCACTCTATATTATCCTGAGGAGAGGGTGAAATACCCAGATGCCTATAGAGGGAGGCCAGTACTGGTATTAGGCGATAACGGTGTTGAGAAGTGTGTTGCCTGTGGGCTGTGTGAGAAGATGTGTCCTGCACTCTGTATCTCTATCCAGCCAGGAGAGACAAAACTTAGTAAAGAGAGATATCCAGAGGGCTTCACTATTGACCAAGCTAGGTGTATTGTCTGTGGATTCTGCGAAGAGGTCTGTCCAAAAGAGGCGATACTTATGAGTCAGGATATTGAGATCGCTAATTACAATAGAAAAGAGATCCTCTATAAGAAAGAGGATCTCTTGGTCCCAGAGAAGGATCTAAGGATGAGACAGGGATTTGTAAGGGGGGCATTTGCCAGATGGAAATATTAGCCTTTTATATACTTGGGGTAGGGGCTGTTGTAACCGCTATAGTGACGGTAATCCATAGAAACCCTGTTGCGTCAGCCTTGCACCTTATACTTACAATGGTCTTTCTTGCGGGCATATTTGTCCTTCTTAATGCACATTTTATGGCAGTAATCCAGATCATGGTATATGCAGGGGCAATTATGGTACTCTTTGTATTCGTGATAATGCTCCTCAATCTTCAAGGAGAGAAATGGCCTCCCATGACATGGAAGAAGTTATTAGTATCCTTTATAGGGATCCTTCTTGTGGGCTACTGTGTTATTAAGATCCCAGGGATATTTAAAGGATCTATACTCCCTATGGCCACTCAGGTTACTGAGGATTTTGGGACAACCAAGGTAGTGGGGAGGAGACTCTTTACCGATTTTCTCCTCCCATTTGAGGTGACATCAATATTACTTTTATCTGCAATAATAGGTGCTGTGATACTGGCAAAGATGAAGATCAATAAAGGATAAGATCAAGGTTTTGACAGGAAGTATGAACCGATGCCTAAGCTCATGGGAAAGAAAATAATTATAGAGTCTCAACTATGTTCTTTTTTTTTAGGGTGGTCTTCCCTGTAAGAAATGATAAAAGCAAAGATAGCTATAACTATAACCGCAGCGAGTATAATATAAAGGTTCATTTATCTCCTCTACTTTTTTGGCGGAATAGTATAAAAACCAATAATAAAAGATATTATAGCAACCGTAAAGATTGCAATTGCAGCACCAAGAGGCATTTTCTCAGAAAGAAAATTTCCTATAATTCCTACTGTAATAATATATTTAGCAATATCAATGAACATTTTTCCTGCTTCTTTTCTTCTATCTTCGTGTTTCATCTAATTTTAATTATCCTACTTTTTTCATGTTTTGTCAAACAAAATTGGGAGTGGCGCTCATCACTTGTGATATCTGTATTACATGGGCTAATACCTATTGTATAAAATTTCGTGTATAAAATTTCGTTGTAATACCTTCCTTTCTATGTTAAATTATAAAACCTAACATGTTTTTAGCTAAAGGATGACCTTATTTGAGAGGTTAGTATGGTTCCATTATCACATTACTTGGTATTGAGTGCGATATTATTTACCATAGGGATGATGGGCGTCATCATAAGGAGGAATGCCATCATAATATTTATGTCTATAGAGTTGATGCTGAATGGAGTAAATCTTACCTTTATTGCATTCTCAAGATTTCTAAATAATATAGATGGACATATATTTGCATTTATGGTGATGACCGTTGCTGCTGCTGAGGCTGCTGTTGGTCTAGCAATAATCATATCTGTATTCAGGAACAAACCAACAGTCAATGTGGATGAGATAAATCTTATGAAGTGGTGAGGATGTTGAGATGCTCGATTATATATGGCTGATTCCGCTCTCCCCTTTGATCGGTTTTTTAATAAACGGACTCTTGGGGAGGAAGATAGACAAGGATAGCGTTGGTTACATTGGATGTGGGGTTGTGGGGCTTTCCTTTGTCCTTGCAGTCTTAAGCCTCTTTAGCCTTCTACAATTAACACCTGAACAGAGGGTCTTTGAAAAGATCCTTTACACATGGATAGAGTCTGGGGGTTTCAAGGCTGAGATAGGATTTCAGTTAGATCCACTCTCTGCTATTATGATCCTTGTAGTCTCTGGTATCGGTCTCGTGATACATATCTATTCTATAGGGTATATGCATGATGATGAAGGATATCCGCGTTACTTCTCCTATCTGAACCTCTTTACATTCGCCATGCTCCTCCTTGTCCTTGCAAATAACCTCCTTCTGATGTTCATAGGGTGGGAAGGGGTGGGACTCTGCTCCTATCTCCTTATAGGATTCTGGTTTGAAAAGAGGTCTGCCTCAGATGCCGGGAAAAAGGCCTTTGTAGTAAACAGGATAGGGGACTTTGGTTTTATATTAGGGATAATGCTGATCTTTGTAACATTTGGCACAATAGACCTTACCGATGTATTCCATTCTGCAACAGAGGGATCGCAGGCTGGGATTATAACCACAGCAACATTTACAGCAATCACCCTTTTACTATTTCTTGGGGCTGTTGGAAAATCAGCACAGATCCCCCTCTATACATGGCTTCCAGATGCAATGGAAGGGCCTACCCCAGTTAGTGCCTTGATACATGCTGCGACCATGGTTACAGCAGGGGTATATATGGTGGCAAGATGCAGCGTACTCTATATGTTAGCCCCGATCTCAATGACAGTTGTTGCAGGGGTCGGTGTAGCTACAGCAATATATGCTGGATCTATTGGACTGGCACAGAACGATATAAAGAGGGTGCTTGCCTATTCTACTGTCAGCCAACTCGGTTATATGTTCCTTGCATGTGGGGTAGGGGCATTTGGGGCAGGGATATTCCATCTTATGACACATGCCTTCTTTAAGGCATGTCTCTTTCTGGGCTCTGGGAGCATTATCCATGCCCTTGGAGGGGAGCAGGATATGAGGAGGATGGGGGGACTTAAAGGGGATATGCCTACAACATACTGGACCTTCCTTATCGCCTCTCTTGCCATTGCTGGGATACCTCCATTCGCAGGCTTCTTCAGTAAGGACGAGATACTCTGGAAGGCCTTAACCAAGGGTAATATCTTATTGTGGGGTATAGGTGCTTTAGGAGGATTTATAACAGCCTTTTATATGTTTCGTTTGATATTCATGACATTCTGGGGAGAGTCAAGGGTAGATAAGGAGGTTGCCCGACACCTCCATGAATCCCCTATGAATATGACCATCCCTTTGATTATACTGGCAATCCTCTCTACAATAGGTGGATTTGTAGGTATACCATTGATAAAAGGGTGGAACAAGATAGATAGATTTCTCTCACCAGTATTCGGAGGACACGGTGTCAGTGAGCCAGTACACCATTCTGTATCTCTAGAGCTAGAGCTTGGGATGATCCTGATATCAATAATAATAGCCTCAGCCGGAATATACCTGGCATATAAGATGTATGTAATCTCCCCTAACATCCCTGAACGCTTTACAAAGAGATATCAGACCCTATACAGGGTAATACTCAATAAATACTATATTGATGATATCTATGATGCATTGATAGTTATGCCCATCAAGAATGGTGCTAATCTCCTTTGGAAGGGATTTGATGATCTTGTTATAGATGGTATAGTAAATGGAATAGCATATCTTGTGGAGCAATGGAGTAAGGTTATGAGGATTATTCAATCAGGTTATGTCCGAGATTATGCATTCTCAATGGTTATAGGACTTGTTATTATGCTTCTGTTCTTTTTATAAGGGTTATTAATATGCCCATACTTACACTTATTACATTCATCCCTCTGATAGGGATAGGGCTGATACTCCTTATCAATAGGGAGAATGAGGGGCTCATCAAGAGGATAGCCTTTATTACAGCACTCATTGACTTCCTTATCTCTATGAAACTCTTTTTTGACTTTAATCCTAATACCTCTATTATGCAATTTGTAGAGTATAAGGAGTGGATTAGGGGTTTTGGGATAAGCTATCATGTTGGAATAGATGGTATAAGCCTCTTTCTGGTTATATTGACCACATTCCTCACCCCTATCTCAATCCTTGCATCATGGGAGATCACCAAGAGGATAAAGGAATATATGATCTCTATGCTTTTCCTAGAGATAGGGATGATAGGGGTATTTATCTCACTGGATCTTTTCCTCTTCTATATCTTTTGGGAGGTCATGCTTATCCCTATGTACCTCCTCATAGGTGTCTGGGGTGGGCCACGAAGGATATATGCTGCAATAAAATTTTTTATATATACAATGATTGGGAGTGTATTGATGCTTGTTGCGATCCTGGTCCTATACTTCATGAACTATAAGACAACAGGGGAATATACCTTTGACCTCCTAAAGATATATCAACTCCCTATACCCAGGGACTTACAACTCTGGCTCTTCCTTGCCTTTGGACTTGCCTTTGCTATAAAGGTACCGATCTTTCCATTCCATACATGGCTCCCTGATGCCCATGTAGAGGCACCAACAGCAGGTAGTGTTATACTTGCAGGTGTATTACTTAAGATGGGTACCTACGGCTTTATCCGATTCAGCCTCCCTTTATTTCCTTATGCAAGTCACTACTTTGTCCCACTTATTGCATGGCTTGCAATAATAGGGATCATATATGGTGCATTAGTAGCAATGGTCCAAGATGATCTGAAGAAACTTGTGGCATATTCTAGTGTTAGCCACCTCGGTTTTGTCATGCTCGGTATCTTTGCCTTTAATACCCAAGGGATGGAGGGAGGGATACTACAGATGATAAACCACGGTCTTAGTACAGGGGCACTCTTCCTTATTGTAGGGATGATATATGAGAGGCGACATACACGGATGATTGCAGACTTTGGTGGTCTTTCAAGGCAGATACCTATATTTGCTACATGTTTTATGATCATTACCCTCTCCTCCATAGGATTGCCAGGGTTAAACGGATTTGTTGGAGAATTCCTGATATTAATAGGGACATTCAGATTCAATATACTATACGCAGTCATTGCCACATCAGGGGTCATCTTTTCTGCAGTCTATATGCTCTGGATGTTCCAGCGGGTTATGTTTAATAAGCTATCCAATCCAGAAAACCAGAAACTGAAGGATCTAACAAAGAGGGAGATAGCAATACTGGTACCAATAATACTCCTTATCATCCTTATAGGGGTCTACCCTAGTCCCTTTCTAAACAGGATGAATGTATCAGTAGAGAATCTCCTCACAGGGCTTAGGCACTACGCAGAAATACCTTGCACATCTGGCTTGTCTTTTGTTCCGTCTTCAGCGTTGCACCAAAGGTTACATATTAATAATATGCGCCCTTTGGTGCGCCTTGAAGACGAACCAAAATTCTGCGCCATATGTACAACTTATTTCTGCGCAGTGCCTT
>JACRGM010000165.1 GCA_016212345.1 Nitrospinota bacterium | reverse complement strand
TATAGCTCATTTTGAGAAAAATTGAGAAAAATTCTTGACATGGTAAAATGGTTACACTATAATTGACACCGTTAATCATTAATGCCTTGGCCTTGGCCTTGAAACTTGAATTTTAAAGTAGGTGGGGAAAATAATGATAAGGGTAAGCAATCTTACAAAAAGATATGGAACTAATATAGCAGTGGACAGTATCTCCTTTGGTATAAGGAAGGGAGAGATAGTCGGTTTTCTTGGCCCAAATGGTGCTGGAAAGACTACTACTATGCGTATATTGACATCCTTTTTAGCACCAGATGAAGGGACTGCTGTTGTAGCAGGATTTGATGTCTTAAAGGAGCCATTGGAGGTGAGAAAGAGGATAGGTTATCTTCCTGAGAATGCCCCTCTCTATCTAGATATGGGTGTCTTTGATTATCTCAATTTTATAGCCGAGATTCGAGATATACCCCGAGGTGAAAGGGGGATGAGGATCAAAAACATTGCAGATATCTGTGGGCTTGATAAAAATGTACAAAAAAGATATATATACGAACTCTCTAAGGGGTACCGTCAGAGGGTCTGTCTTGCTCAAGCACTCATACACGATCCTGATATCCTTATATTGGATGAGCCAACAATCGGTCTTGATCCCAATCAGATTATAGAGATTCGTCAATTGATAAAGGAGATTGGAATAGAAAAGACAGTTATTCTTTCCAGTCATATACTTTCTGAGGTCTCAGCCACATGTGGGAGGGTTCTGATAATAAATCAAGGGAAGATAATCGCTTCTGGTACCCCTGAAGAACTCTCTAATAAGACTAGAGGAAAAGAGAAGGTATATATAAATTTAAAGGGCGAGAAAGAGGCAATAGAGACAAAATTACACTCTATGTCAGGGATAACCTCATTCAGAATTACCGAAGAGGATGGCGGCGAGCTATTGAGGTATGAGATAGAGAGTGACGGAGATGCTAATCTAAATGAGGCACTATTTCATATGGCAGTAGATAATAGATGGGTCATTACAGAATTGAGGAAAGAAAGGGCGAGTCTTGAGGATGTATTTTTACAATTGACCACAGGGGAGAGATAATCGCTCAAGATCCTGAGGATTTTGGAGATAAAGATAAGGGGAGGGGAGAGGAGAGGAGAGGATCGGTTATGCAAAATATCATTGCTATTTTTAAGAGGGAGTTTAAGGGGTACTTTAATTCTACTATAGCCTATATCTTTATTACGGTCTTTTTGGTACTTACAGGATGGTTATTCTTTAGGACCTTCTTTATCATAAATGAGGCAGAGATGAGGGGGTTCTTTGGGATCCTTCCCTGGATATTTCTCTTCTTTGTCCCGGCCATAACAATGAGACTATGGGCAGAAGAGAAAAAACTTGGTACTATAGAGATACTGATGACACTCCCGGTAAAGGATCATGAGGTCATCTTTGGAAAATTCCTTGCAAGTTACGCCTTTCTTGCTGTTACAATATTACTCTCATTTCCTCTTGCGATAACCGTTTTTTATTTAGGTAACCCGGATAAGGGACCAATAATAGGAGGATATATCGGGGCATTGTTGATGGGTGGGGCATTTCTTTCTATAGGACTCTTTGTGTCAAGTCTTACAGAGAATCAGATTATTGCATTTATCATTGCTGTTATCATATCATTCGGCCTATTAATAATAGGAGAACAGTTTGTCCTTTTCTCTCTACCTAATTGGCTTGTTCCCCTATTCAGTTATCTTGGGTTGGGTAGCCATTTCTCAAGTATTGGTAGAGGGGTAGTTGATTCAAGGGATATAATTTATTATCTCTCTGTAATCTTATTCTCCATCTTTCTTAATATCCGTACACTGGAAGGTAGGAGGTGGTAAGATATGAAGATCAAAAGACTACATTATAAGACAAATTCTATATTGATGATCATTATCTTAATAGGCATCATTGCCATCATCAATTTCTTATCTGGTAGGCACTTCATACGATGGGATTTGACAGAGGGTAAGGAATTCACTATTGCCACAGCAACAAAAAAGATAGTAGGAGAACTAGATGATATTGTGAATATCAATGTATATTTTTCAAGAGAATTACCATCCCACCTCGCAGATCTAGAAAGACAAATAAAAGATATCCTGTCAGAATATAAGGCTTATGCAGGGAGGAATCTTATGATCGATTATATCGATCCATCAGAAGACCCTCAATTAGAACGAAAGGTTCAGATGCTAGGGATACCACAGATACAGTTAAATGTAATCGAAAAGGATAGGGCACAGGTAAGGAATGCCTACATGGGAATAGCGGTTCTCTATGAAGACAAGAAAGAGGTCATACCCCTGGTCCAGAATGTAGTCAATCTTGAATACGATCTCACATCTGCCATAAACAAGGTAACAAGTGAAGAAGTGAAGGGAGTCGGTTTTCTCTATGGTACAGATGATATGGAGGAGAGATATAGTAGTATAACTACAGAATTAAAAAAGGGATATAAGGTCTCAAAGGTTGATATCAGGGATGGGAAGAAGATTAAGGATGACATAGATACACTTGTACTTGTGAGTCCGAGAGATATGAAGGAGAGAGAAAAGTATGAGATAGATCAATTCCTAATGAGAGGTGGGAGATTGATCCTCCTTGTAGACCCTGTAACACGAGAGACAAATGGACTGAGTGCGAGTATCCTGCATAGTGGTATAGATGATATGCTCTCCCATTATGGTATAAAGATAAACAAGGATCTTGTCCTTGACTCAAATAGTGAATATGCTACCTTTCAGAGTGGTTTTATGAGATTCAGTGTACCATATCCTTTCTGGCCTAAGATATCCACACAAGGATTCATAAATGATCATCCAATTGTAAATAGGTTAGGGGCAATTGTTTTCCCATGGACAGCCTCTATAGAGATACTGAAGGAAAAAACAGGGGATAGCAAGGTAACAGAGCTCATCAAATCAAGTGATCGCTCGTGGACACAGACAGGATACTTTAACCTTTCTCCTCCTCAGAGGTTCAATGTGGAATCAGAAAAGATGAAGAGTTATACCCTTGCTGCACTCCTTTCTGGAAGATTCAAGAGTTTTTATGCAGGAAAAGATATACCAGCGACAGAGGGTAAAGAGGAGAATACTAATGATAGTAACAAAGGTAATACCATTAATCCTGAAAAGGAAGAGAGGGTTAATGAGGGTAAGGATACACATATATTGGTAATAGGGAATTCAAATTTTATAGCGGATGAGTTTATTGGCCAGGCGGGTGGTAATCTCACATTCTTTATGAATTCCATTGACTGGCTTACAATTGGTGATGAACTAATAGGAATCCGATCCCGGAGGGTCACAGATAGACCTCTAAAGGAGATCTCTGAATATAAAAAGGGATACATAAAGTTCACCGTCATATTTAGTATGTCAATGGTATTAATATGCCTTGGTCTTGTCAGGTTTTATCTAAGGAAGAGGTGGATTAATGCCAAGATTTAAGAATACGCTTATTTTATCCGTGATATTTATAATACTGGCAATAATTGTTCTAATAATAGAGAACCCTTTTAAAGAATCCAAGAAAAAAGGGGGATCAGAGGATCTCCTCTTTACTGGAATCAACAGTGATGAGGTCTCACGCATAGAGATCACAAAGGGGACTGAAAATACCATTCTTGAGAAGAGAGATGGAGGGTGGATAATATCATCACTAAATGATTTCCATGCTGATAAAAGGTATATCGATAACATGATAAAGAAGATAAAAGATATGAAGAAAGAGAATATGGCGTCGAATAATCCAGAAAAGAGGGCCACCTTTCAAGTAGATAAGGAGAATGGAATAGAGATAAAGATATATGGTAATGAAGGAAAGACATTAGCCCACTTCTTTGTAGGGAAGGTCAGTCCTGATATCGGAAGTACTTATATAAGGAAAGAAGGAGCAAATGATGTTGTATCGGTTAGTGGATATCTGGGGTCTATCTTTTATAAGGGGGATAGTAAGAATTGGAGAAAGAGGAATATATTTGATTTTAAAGATGAAGATGTGGTCTCTATACTATTAACATCCCCAGAGTCAAATATAGTCTTAAGGAGGGGAGAGATGGGGGAGGATAAGGGATATAAATGGAATATAATTGAGCCTGAGTCCACCCCTGCCAAGGGAGATACAGTAAAAGGGATCATCAGCACATTATCATCCTTAAACACTGTTGATTTCCCTGAGCTAAGGGATTTAAAGGAATACGGACTTGATAACCCAAAGGCTAAGGTTACAGTGACCCTTGAGGATAATTCTGTGCATACCCTTTTCATTGGAAATGAAGAGAAGGAGAAAAAAGAGAGGTATGTTAAATATGAAAAGGAAGATTATATATATACCATCTACAATCATACCTATAATAATATCTTCAAGGGGCTTGATGATCTGAGGGAGGAGAAAAAAGAGGAAACCTCCATGCC
>JACRGM010000166.1 GCA_016212345.1 Nitrospinota bacterium | reverse complement strand
GCTAGAGGGAGAAATCCGAGTAAGGCGTACTGAGCGGTACGCCGTCGAGGATTTCGACTGATAACGCCGTGTAATTTGTTATATGGAAATCTATAGTGGGATTTGGGTTGACCGACCATGAGACCTTCTGTATATACCCTATATAGAGGTATACTTAATTCTGAACTTCTTGATGAGGAGAAGATTTATCACTTAAGAGATCTATGTTTTCGCCAGCCTGAAAAGGCATGGGATATCTTCCTACTTCTATGCAGGGATATAGATATTAAAGGACTTTTCCCTCATCTCTTCCCCTACCTTATAAAAAGACTCTCTGATTCCTTTGACCCTGATAAGGGATTAAACAATTTTGAAAGGTTCTCTGCCAAGATAGATGACAAGAGGCGTTTTTATACCCTGCTGAACGATAGACATGAAATTATTAATATCCTGATCACCCTCTTTTCAGGTAGTCAATTCCTGACAGATGTACTACTTAATGAGCCAAGATATCTTGATTGGCTTATCCATGATGATACCATTCAGAGGACAAAATCAAAGGATAAACTCTATCAAGAACTCAGGGAGATGCTGAATGAGGCTGTATCATTTGAGGATAGATTAAAGGTATTGAGGAGATTCAAGAAGAGGGAGTTTTTGAGGATTGGTCTACGGGATCTTATGAGAAAGGCTGATCTAATAGAGACCATAGAGGACCTATCAAATGTAGCCGATATCACCCTTCAGTGTGCATATGAATTCTGTAATACAGAGCTCATCTCAAGATATGGTACACCTCTCTATAGGGATATAGATGGAAGGGAAAAAGAATGTGAATTTACTATC
Source organism: Nitrospinota bacterium (assembly GCA_016212345.1). Lineage (GTDB taxonomy): Bacteria > Nitrospinota > Nitrospinia > SZUA-224 > SZUA-224 > SZUA-224. The sequence continues at coordinate 4,070 of JACRGM010000166.1, read as the reverse complement.
CTTGGAATGGGTAAGCTAGGGGGAAAGGAGTTGAACTTCAGCTCTGATATCGATCTTTTATATCTATACTCCTCAGAGAGAGGGAGCACCACAGGGGTTGACGAAAAAAATCAGATTACCAATCATGAGTATTACATCAAACTCTCCCAGATGGTAACAAGGGCGATAAATGAGATCACACCTGATGGGAATGTATTTCGGGTTGATCTTGGTCTTAGACCAGAGGGGAAAAGTGGTGATATCGCTAGTTCACTACGTAGCTATGAGATATATTATGAGTCATGGGGGGAGACATGGGAGAGGCAGATGCTCCTCAAGACCAGGGTAGTTGCCGGTAGCGAGAATCTAGGGATGAGATTCTTCGATATGATAAGGTCTTTTGTATTCAGAAAATATCTCGATTTCTCTGCCATTAATGAGATAAAGAATATGAAGGAGAGGATAGATCAGGGTATCACTACCCAGGAGGTAAGGGAGGGGAATGTTAAACTTGGCTATGGAGGGATCAGGGAGATAGAATTTGTGATACAGGTATTTCAATTGATATATGGGGGGCGTGATGAATATATACGGGAGAGGAATTCCCTTATGGCATTAAACAAGATATATGAGAGGGGGTATCTTTCTTACAACGACTATTCTGATCTCTCTAATGCCTATAGATTACTTAGGGAGCTTGAAAACAGGATACAGATATTGTTTGGGCTCCAGATCCATGAGATCCCAGAGAATATTGAGGAGAGAGGTATTCTCGCGAGAAAGATGGGGTTTAGTGGGAATGATATAGCCTCTTTATCTGAGAGTTTGATCTCGGCGTATAAAGGGCATACAGATAGGGTGAGAGATGTTTATAATAATCTCTTTTATAAGGATATGTTAGGGAAAGGGGTAGAATATGGGGTTGGTGTAGATGAATCATTCATATCAATTGAAACCCTCGATGGATTTAATTTTGAGGATAGGAGGAGGGTAGAGAAGAATCTCCAACTTATGTATAATGGCCCTCCCTTTTACCATCCCACTGCAAGGAGTAAGGAGTTATTTCGTCAGATCATCCCATCCATATTGAGGTTAAGTAGTCAACTTCCTGATCCAGATATGGCGATAAACAATCTTGAGAGATTTGTCTCTGCCAGTACCAGTAGAAGTAGGGAGGTACTCTATTCCCTCCTTCGAGAGAACGAAAAATTTATGGAACTACTCCTCTCCCTCTTCGGTAATAGTGAATTTTTATCAAATATACTAATCCGTCAACCTGATCTGATCGATGGACTCCTTGATGTTGAAGGGATATATAGATTCAAGGATTCAAATGATATGTATGAGGATCTCTCAACGATGTTAAGAGGGATTGATAGTTATGAGAGTATATTAAATGAGATGCGCCGATTTAAGAGAGGGGAAGAACTCCGTATTGGGCTGAAATATATCCTGAGAGAGGCCGATCTGATCAAGACAATGGAGGATCTTTCAAATCTTGCAGGAGTCTATCTAATGATGGCCTTTGAGGTCTCAGACGCTGAGTTAAGAGGGAAGTACGGATCCCCAAAGATAGAGGATCAGGATGGAGGGGAAAGAGATTGTGGATTTTCAATAATTGGAATGGGGAAGTTAGGAGGTTATGAATTAGACTTTGGCTCTGATCTTGATCTGATCTTTGTCTATTCTGGGGATGGAAATACCTCTGGGATCAAGTCTGAGGATAAAGGTGTTATAAACAGGATCACCAATAATGAATATTTTTCAAAGCTCTGCAGGATGATATTTAACATAGTAGGGGGGGGTACCAGTGCAGGGTTTGCATACAGGATAGACACTGGACTGAGACCTGATGGAGAAAAGGGGGCAGTAGTACTCCCTATCAATGGTTTTAGAGACTATTTTAGTAAGAGGGCAGAGACATGGGAGAGGCAGGCATTGATCAAGTCAAGGCCTATCGCAGGGGATGAGGAGCTTGGGAGGGAGTTTATTAAGATCGCCCATCTATTTGCCTATAGAGAAGAATTCGACCCCTCTATAATCTCAGAGATTAACCATATGAGGGAGAGGATGGAGTCTGAACTAGTGGGGAGAGGTGACAGTCAGAGGGATATAAAGGTGGGGTATGGTGGTATAGTGGATATCGAGTTCATCACACAGCTCTTTCAGTTGAGATATGGTGGAAGGGATCCTAGTTTAAGGACAACCAAGACACTCGACGCATTAGCCCAGTTGAATCTAAAGGGGCTGATCTCTCATGAGGACTTTCAACAGCTTACCGAATCATACAACTTTTTAAGGAGGATAGAAAACGGTCTCAGGATAAGGAATGAACGGTCAATAAATGTATTACCTCATTCTCCAGTAGGGCTTATCAGATTGGCAAAGATGCTTGGTTACTCTAGTGATAAGAATAAAACAGAGGGAGATAAACTCCTATATGATTATAGATATTCTATTGAGTGTGTGAGGAAGATATATACTAGGATCTTTAAGTAAGGCGAGGATCTTTAAGTAAGGGTTTGCTCAAATTTTTCACTCCAAAGAAGTTTGAATTGGAATTAATTTGGAGTGCAAAAGTTTTAAAACTTTTGCAGTATTTTCAGAGGAATCATTATGATAGATCAGACCAAAGAAGGGTGTTTCTCTTCTGAAGATATTCTATCTGGTAAACGGGGTGTCGTATTGATCACAGCCCTTCTTATAATCCTCATCTTGACCGTCTTGGGTACAATGGCAATAATGATCACCTCAACTGATATCAAGATTAGTAGTAATTACAGAGACTCCCGGGGGTGTTTCTATTCTGCAGATGGTGGTGTGGGATTGGGTAAATGTCTAATTCAAAACCGTGACAATATACGGAATTGCACTGACCATGAAGATATAATACAAGATCCTTGCTTCCAAGCCCCTTGCCTTCTTGATGACGATGAAGTTAATGATAATCTCATCATTGGTGACCCTAACTATGCCCCTGATATCCATGTTGATATAGGCTCTATCCCAGTGGATATAGATATAGATTTTGTGGCTATAGCCCCAGGGTTCTCATCTTTAGACACAGATGCAAAGATATTTCATATAGATTCTGTGGCCACAAGGGATCTCAATGTCTGCTCTAAAGTGGAAACCGACTATCAATATGGTATGTTCATGGACTCAACCACATCATCACTAGGGGTGGTAAAGGCTGGTAATGATCAGTTTATTATTGTCCACTCAGGTACTACTGAGGATAACCAAATTGATAGTATCTCCATCCAGGATCTAAAGACAGGGGTAGTAAAGATGGTATTTAATCTGGATGAAAATTATGCCTTTATGGCAGACCCAGTTACTGTTGATATTGATCGTAGAATAGATCCTGATAAAGGCTATACTACTGATGTTGCCTATATAGGTTTAACATATAATATAGAGACCATAGAAACCAAGACAAAACCAGTGTGGAAAGGTAAGATACTCAGGATATTGATAAATAGAACGATTGATGACTGGAGGCTTTCAACCCTCTTTGAAACAGAGGATGGTCAGGGAATAACTGCCCCTCCAGATATAGCTATAGATAGTAATAATAATCTATGGATATACTTCGGTACAGGTAGATTCTTTGATGAAGATGACAGGAGAGATACAAGTAGACAAGGTTTCTATGGTGTAAAGGAGTCATGTTGGGATAATAATAAAAGGGAATTTAATCCAGATTGTGTAGATATAGTAAGTAAGGATGATCTCTTTAATGCAACAGATGTGGTTGTAAAACAAGGGGGAGAGGTAGAAAATGGACCAAAGGATAATCTTAACAATACCATTAAAGATTTTGACGACCTTATTGGATTTGTAACAGATTCCAAAAGGGGATGGTACATAGATTTATGGCCATCACATACAGCAGGGGTGATAGAAGCTGGTCAGGTTTCTGCAGAGAGGGTGTTAAATAAGCCTGTAGTATTCGGTGGGTTAGTCCTCTTTACTACATTTGCCCCATATTATGATACTGATATTTACACAAATGAGAAAGGGTGTTCTGGAAAGGTGGCCATATATGCCTTGTACTATGAGACTGGTACTGGATATAAAAGACCTGT
>JACRGM010000161.1 GCA_016212345.1 Nitrospinota bacterium | reverse complement strand
TGGATCCTTTGGGTCTATAATGCTGGTGATACGTTTACTGATAGTGAGAGGGGATATGACCAGAAACAAGGCAATTATCAGGGGTATGATGAATGTCAACCATCTATTCTTCAAGAATAATATAACGAATACACCACTTACTATCCCTACCCAGGCATTTCTGGTAAGTGTAAGGAGGAGACAAGAGGTAATAATAACGATAAGTATAGGTAACCACCACTCCTTCTTTAGGTCAGGATTAAATACCACTCTTGATATCGCAATCAAATCAACAAGCATCAAGAGGCCAGCAAATGTCATATAAATACTCATTGTCCCTTCTACACGTGTGGAAAGTGATATACCATTCTGAACCCCCTGAAAAAGGCCGTGGAGAGAGATAACACCAGCAAACATTATAAGGATCTTGGTAAGGATACTTAACTCCTTTAATCCCTTCAAGTTGTTTACAAAGAGGAAGAATACAATGATCTGCAAAAGCTTCTTAAAATGAATAAGGCTCATACCAATATCTATAGAGGTAATAATAGACAAGATTGAGGCAAGTATAAATATCAGGAAAGTGATACCCAGGGGGGTTCTCACATCCTTTATCCCCCCTTTTATATAGAGGCTCAAAAACCATGTAATAGCTGCCAGACCAATACTCATCTGAGCCACACTTATAGATACCAATGAAGATATGATGAATAGAATAAAGGAGATATGGATTATCTGCTCAAGATATACAACTCTTCTATTCTCTACCATTCTCTACCATCTCATTCCTTCAAAACCACAGAAACTACCTGTTCAACCGAGATGGCCTTAAGGCATCGGTTATCACTACATGGTGTCTTTCGATGATTCAAGACATTTACGCAGGGGCTACAAGAAAAGGCCTTATAAAGGACATGGACTTGTGATCCTAATGGGGCATAGAGCCTTGGTGTCTCTGGTCCAAAGAGGACAACAACCTTTATATCTGTCATTGATGCAAAATGGGCTGGTCCACCATCACTGGTAATCAAGGCATCCCCAAAAGAAAAAAGGGTTATCATCTCTTTCAGATCCTCTGTTTGTCCAATAAGGTTTATACATCGGCTAGATTCTACCTTTTTTTTTATGAAATCACCGTCACTTCTTACCTTAGAAAGCCCAAGTAAAACAACAAGATGATGAGGACCTGCATCTAATAAGGCCTGAGCCAATTGCCCAAAATATTCTAATGGCCAACCTCTAATAGGTAATAGATCCCCAGGACTTGGATTGAGGATGAAGAGTTTATTCACTGACGGATCCCAAAAGGGATACCCCTTTTTCAATCTCTCATGGATCTTAATCTTTAAAGACTCATCTGGGGAAAACCACAATCTTTGGTCTAATGAAGAAGGGGGTATCTCTCTCTTCACAAGGGGTTCATCGATAGTATCCTCACTGAGAGACTCTATTAAGGCCATAAAATTCTGTGACATGTGCATATGTACATTGTATGTCACCCGATGTGTCAAATATCTCCCACGATATAGCCCTTCTCCCTGATAATTATAAAAGCCGATCCTCCTTTTAGCACCACTTAGAAAGGTCAGGATAGATGAAAACCTACTAAACAGCTCCATATCGATTACCGTATCGATTCTATACCTTCTACATAAAAAAAAAATGTTATAGTATCTATAAATAAAAAAGATAACCTATCTGACCGTATCGTAAATATATGATTCGGCATAAAACAGTTCAAGACCTCAACACTCTCTTTATTATTCTCAAATATGAGAAAAAAGATAGTACTCTCTTCATAAACTTCCTGAACCCTCTTTATTGAAGGATAGGATAGAACTGTACTCCCCATCTCTGAAAGCTCTATAAATAAGATATTTCTAATAGGCGATTCCCTCTCTTTCTTGAATAATCTCTGATGGATACTGAAAAATAGAGAAAACAAAAAACAGAGAGGAACACCCACCCAATAGTCAATCCTACGCATAAGATCGATATTCATTTATCTCCTCATAAATACCAAATAACCATCCTCTTCTATAGTAATCCCACATGCCTTAATATTTCAGCAAGCTCAGGATTTTTAAAGGCATATTCCTTCAATGCATGTTCTAACCTTTCTTCTCTTTCCTCAAGCTCCTTGTTCTTTCGTATTGCAGGTGCAAGTGCTGTTCTTCTATCCCACAGCACAAAGCCAACTAGTCCCATCATTGCTGTAAACAACAAACCAAATCCCCACATCATTATGTTCTCTAATCGTTCAATACGCCTCTCAATCTGCTCAAACCTCTTGTCAATCTGCTCAAACCTCTTGTCAATCTGCTCAAACCTCTTGTCAACCCCTTCAAGTTTTGTTTCAACTCGGATCAATCTATCCCTATCTTCAAGGGTATAAGGGACTTCTTTACTCCATGCCCTATTAATAACTAAAAATATAACCGTAAAAATAATCCCTACTATTATCTTCTTACTACTTTTGACCCTATTATTCTTTATATCGGTAAACATAATATATATAATTGCCTATTTTAATCTTTTTGTCAACTGCCCCATTAAGCCCCTTTGATTCAGACACTGGACTTTAGACATTAGACTCTTCTATAACCTTAATAACCTCCTCAGCCGATATCTGTTTCTTGCACTCTGCATCCCCCTCTCTGCACTCTTTCAAAGGATATGGAGCACATGGACTACATGGTAAAGGCTTATAAAATACATGATGTTTATCTCCTAAAGGCCTCCAGCCTGTAGGGTATACTGGGCCAAATAGGGCAAACACTGGGACCCCCATTGCGGCCCCTAAATGCATAGGACCGCTGTTGTGACACAACAGGAATTTAGACCTTTGTAAGATCGATGCCAAATCTTTTATGGTTGTCTTTTCAGCTAAAGATATAAGATTGCTCTTCATAAATCTTCCTATCCTTTCAATCTGTGATCCTTGATTAGGCCCACAAGTAAAAAGGATATTTAAACCCCTCTGTTGCTGATAATAATCAGCAATTAAGGCAAATTTATCTGGTTGCCATTCATTGTGTCTCTTGACTACTGCTGGATGAATCACAGCTATTTTATCATCATCAGCGATTCCAACCCCTTTCAATAAACTATCTGCCTTTAATCTATCATCTTCTGAGATATGGATATATGGCCTTGCATGATCTACACGACATCCTAGCCCCTTCAGGATTCCAATTTGAAATTCTAGAGCATGAATAGTAGTAGAAGAAGATGATGATTTAACCTTTACCTTTATATTATACGCCAAACCACGTCTGTTATCTTCTAGTCCCACTCTATATTTGGCCTTTGAAAAGAATGTAAAGATAGCACTCCTTGGTCCACCATGCATATCAAGCACCATATCATATCCTTGCCTTCTAATATTATAATTAATAAATCTTATCTGATTTATAATACTTGATCTTATCTTATCCTTATCCCACACAATAATATTATCTACATATGGATTTCCACCTATCACTTCTTGCAAAGGAGATTCAACTAAAACTGAGAGTTCACAAGATGGTAGATCCTCTTTGACAATCTTATAACATGCAGTATTTAATACTAGATCCCCTAAAGATCGTAGGCGAATGATAAGGATCTTCGCCTTATTAGGAAGGTTATGAAATCTAAAATCTTTTAAATTCAATGAGGACATTCTTGAGGTTAGATTGATTTTATCCCACACACTGTGGGAGGCCTTTCAGATTCAACGGCTTACCGTTTCATAGATGGAGATAAGCCCTCTCTCATATCTTTCCCATGTGAACTCTCTGATATACGCACAAGCCCTCTCCCCCATCTTGTTTAGGATATCCCTATTTTGATAGAGATAAAGTATCTTTTGGGCAATGGCCTCTGCATCACGAATCGGTACAATAAAGCCATCTATATTATCTCTCACCATAGAGCCTGCATTGGGAGTGACTATCAAAGGGAGACCACAAGCCATTGCCTGGTAAGTAACAAGTGGCTCGCTATTAACTATGGAGGGCAAGATAAATAGGGATGATCTTTGATAAATATCTACCAATCTATCCCTATCATTGACTATCCCCATAAATTTGATACTCTTATTCTTACGATAGGGTGCGAAAAAGGGCTCATCTACAGAATAATCCCCAACCAAAACTAGCTCTGCATCCTTCAATTTTAAATTTAAAATATCCCATGCCTTTAGGAGATATTGTACCCCTCTTTTAAAACAGATGCGACAACGAAAGAGGACAATAAACTTCTCCCCCTCTTTTTTACCTATAGGTGGCTTAAATAGATCTATATCCACCCCCAATGGGAGTAGTATCAACTTCTTAGGGTTAAAGCCATATTCCATAAATGAGTCATAGGCAAATCGAGAGGAAAGGAGTAGATAATCTGCCAATTTTAACTCCTTTAACCATCTATTATAAAAGTATCTTAAAGGTCTTTTAAATCCCTTTCCAGGAAGGACATATTCTTCTTGCATCATTTGGAGTTGATATTCTGGATGAGGATTTGTCCTTTCTAATATAGTCACCATTTTGTTCCTCTTTGCCTTCTTCAAGGAGACTAGAGCCCCTCCATGGCCTATATGAAATATATCACACCCATATCCTATAAAAAAAGAGGCTATATAATCAAGCCATATCTTATTAATAGGAAAATAATACCATGGAGGGATAGAAAATATCCTGGCAGGTTGAGATTTTACCCTGTAGCAAAGCCTGGCTGGGATATCCTTGTCTATCTCATTAAGGATAATAGCCTTCTTTAACATACCCCTCTTTGATATCGCCCTAACGGCATGTAAAGAGATCTCTTGCTCTCCCTCAAAATTGTCAACAGATGTTACAGGGCTATAAATAACTCTGGCACAAGGCTTATTCATTGTATTACCAGGCCTCCTGCTATCTTTGACTTTACATTATACTTTAAAATCCCTTTGATGTCAATTAATTAAAATAACTTACAGCCCTTATATAGATACTTTCTATAAATCAAGAATAACATCATCAAGGGATCGCTTTGGCACATGATGGACATCATTCTCATCACGCCAATATTTGATACTTTCATTAGGCCCAACAGTATCAATTACTACTCTCTCTTTAGGTTTACCAAGTACGATTACAAGAAGAATCTCGTATCTTTCAGGAATAGAAAGGGCATTTCTGAGTTCATCCCTCCTAACTGTACCGATCATACACCCCCCAAGACCTTCCTCTACAGCACCAAGGAGGATACTTTGACTAACTATCCCAGGGTCACACCCAAAAGAGGTGGTTATCTCTGTATCACCAAGTACAATAATATATGCTGATGGTCTCTCCCCCTCGGATGGACCATCCCAACCCTTCAGATAACCAGCCCAACTAAGATAGGGAAATATCAAGGTATTCTTTTCACGGGTACAAGAGAGGATGTATTTAAGTGGCTGTAGATTGGCCGCTGATGCAGAGAGTCTTGCAAGATCAACGAGTTTCTTTAATGTCTCCATACTTATATAGACATCTTGGTAAAATCTCCTATAACTCCTGTTCTTTTTTATCAGTTCTGCTATCATTTTAACCTCATATAGATTTCCATATAACAAATTACACGGCGTTATCAGTCGAAATCCTCGACGGCGTACCACTCAGTACGCCTTACTCGGATTTCTCCCTCTAGCCTTGTGTAATTTATTATCTGAAAATCTACAGTAAGGGGTCTTAAGGAAAATAATGGCGATAATCGCCTAGTTTATAATCCATTTTAAATGGAGGTAAATCATGGGAGAGAGTGTAAAGATAAGATATAAAGGAAAGGTCATTGACTTACCAGTAGAGGAAGGGGTTATGGGGGAGAAGGGGATTGATATTAGTACACTTAGAAAATCAACGGGTATGATAACCATAGATCCTGGTTTTGTAAATACAGGGTCATGCAAAAGTGCTATTACATATGTTAATGGAGAAGAGGGGATACTATTATACCGGGGGATACCGATTGAACAGCTTGCAGAGAAGTCTACCTTTTTAGAGACAGCCTATTTATTGATCTACGGGAACCTCCCGAACAAGAAGGAGTTTGACGAGTTTCAGAATCAAATCATACATCACACCATGATTCATGAATCAGCAAAGGCCTTTTATGATGGTTTTCCCCCAAATGCACATCCTATGGCAGTTTGCAGTGCTGTTGTTGGGGCCCTAGCAACCTTTTATCATGATTCTCTAGATGTACGGAATAAAAGACATATTGAGATCTCGATTCATAGACTGATTGCTAAGCTACCTACCATCGCGGCATTTAGCTACAAAAAGTCTATTGGACAACCATTTATCTATCCTTGTAATATGCTAGATTATTGTACCAACTTCCTTCATATGATGTTCTCTGTCCCCTGTGAGGTATATCCTATTAGCTCTGTTATCTCAAAGGCCCTTGATGTATTACTGATCCTCCATGCAGATCATGAGCAGAATTGTTCCACTAGTACAGTACGGCTGGTGGGGAGTTCGATGTGCAATCTCTTCGCATCGGTCTCTGCAGGTATCTATGCCTTGTGGGGACCACTGCACGGTGGGGCTAATCAGCAGGTAATAGAGATGCTCCAGACTATCTATGATGGGGGGGGTGATGTTAAGAAATATATTAACAAGGCAAAAGACAAAGATGACCCCTTCAGATTAATGGGCTTTGGTCACCGTGTTTATAAGAACTTTGATCCACGCTCAAGGATCATCAAAAAGATCTGTGATGATGTCCTAAATAAACTGGGCATCCACGAACCCCTTTTACAGATTGCCTTAAAACTGGAGGAGATTGCCCTTAAGGATGAATACTTTCTAGAAAGGAAGTTATACCCGAATGTGGATTTCTATTCAGGTATCATTTATAAGGCCATGAACATCCCTATTAATATGTTTCCAGTACTATTTGCCATCGGTAGGATGCCAGGGTGGATAGCCCAATGGAAGGAGTTACAAGAGGATAAAGAATTTAAGATAGGGAGACCAAGGCAGATCTATGTTGGTCCCCCAAAGACCGATTATGTCCCTATAGAAGAGAGAGATGGATAATATCTTATATGAATTAAATCCCTTACAGAAAGAGGCTGTGACCTTTGGAGATGGTCCACTCCTGGTCATAGCTGGGGCAGGAACAGGCAAGACAACTGTAATTACACGGAGAATAGCCTATCTCATTACAAGTAAGAAGGCGAGACCAGAAGAGATATTAGCCCTCACCTTTACTGAGAAGTCAGCTACTGAGATGGAAGAAAGGGTTGATCTTCTAGTCCCTTATGGTTATGCCAATATCTGGATTAGCACATTCCATGCCTTTGGTAATAGGATCTTACGGGATCATGCCTTAGATTTAGGGTTATCTCCAGATTTTCGTCTACTCACTAGACCAGAACAGATCATCTTCTTCCGTGAACACCTCTTTGAATTCCCTCTTAACTATTATAGACCATTAGGAGACCCAACAAGATATATAGATGCAATAATAGCACTTATCAGCCGTGCAATGGATGAGGATATCTCTCCTAATGAATACCTAAACTATGTCAGTGATCTCAAAAGAAGGTATGAAAAGGGATATCAGGAGGGGTCAACTGAAGAGGTCATGAGAGAGGGGGAGATTGCTGAGACATATAGTAGATATCAGGAGTTGAAGGCCAAAAATGGGTTTCTTGACTTTGGGGATCTGGTAAATCTGACTTTAAAACTCTTCAGGGATAATCAGAGGATAAGGAAGGGATATCAGGATCGGTTTCGATATATACTGGTGGATGAATTTCAGGATACCAATTATGCCCAGTTTCAACTTCTAAAGCTCCTGGTAGGCAACCACAATATCACTGTAGTCGGGGATGATGATCAAAGTATATATAAATTCCGTGGGGCAGCGATAAGTAATATACTTGGATTCAAGGATATATATCCCGATGCAAGAGAGATTGTCCTGACACAGAATTACCGCTCTACTCAGATAGTCCTAGATTCTGCCCGCAGGCTTATCTGTCACAACAATCCAGATAGATTAGAGGTCAGGAACAATATAGATAAGAGGTTAATCTCCCAGAATCCCCGTGGTATACCAATCAAACATCTACACTATGACACCCTATCTAATGAGGCAGATGGTGTGGCAGATATCATTGAGGAGGGGGTAACTCTCAGAGAATATACTTACAAGGAGTTTGCCATACTCGTAAGATCTAATAATGATGCTGATCCTTTTCTTAGATCCTTAAATATGAAAGGTATCCCATACCACTTTAGTGGGGGGCAGGGGCTGTATAGTAGACCAGAGATACGATTAGTGATCTCATTTTTAAAGGTCATCACCAATTTTAATGATAACATGAATCTATATCACCTCTCCTCCTCTGATATATATCAGTTAAATGGCATGGATCTAACCCTCTGTATGAATAAAGCCAGTGAGATTAATTCTTCTCTATATTATATATTCAGCCATCTGGAGGATCTCTCTGATTTAAAGGATATCTCTTCTGATAGTTGTGCTACAATCAGCAAGATACTTGAAGATATTCGGTATAATGTAAAGGCATCTATAGAAGTACCAACAAGTAGTCTCTTGTATAACTTTTTGAAAAATAGTGGATATCTTACAAGGCTTATCTCATCACCATCTATGGAGAATGAAAAGAAGATCATTAATATAGCTAAATTCTTTGATATTGTACAGAGCTCTGAAAGGATTATAATGAATGGTAATGTGAGGGGATTTATCTCTCACATAGATATGCTGATCAAGTCTGGTGATGATCCTCCTGTTGCTGATGTAGAGAGGGATACAGATGCAGTGAATGTCCTCACTGTCCACAAGGCAAAAGGCTTAGAGTTTCCTGTTGTCTTTATGGTAAGCCTATTAGCCCAAAGATTCCCCTCCCGCCACAGAAATGAACCAATCCCCTTACCTATTGCACTGATAAAGGATATACTCCCTTCAGGTGATTTTCATCTTCAGGAGGAGAGGAGACTCTTCTATGTGGCGATGACACGGGCAATGAAGGAACTCTATCTTACAAGTGGAGTAGATTACGGAGGACTCAGAAAAAGAAAGGTCAGTCAGTTTGTTTTGGAGGCCATGGATCTCCCTGTGGTTGATAAGACCCTTCTTAAGAGATCAGCAATCGAATCTATAGAACGGTTTGCCCCCCCTGTAAGGGGAGACAACCTAACCCCACACTATGATTATAGTGCGGGGGAGATCCCGAGAGCAGACAAGGATGTCTGCCCTATGGAGGGAGGCCTTAAGTTGAGTTATTATCAGATAGATGACTATCTCACATGTCCTCTTAAATACAAATATGTGCATATATTACGTGTACCTATTATTAAGCATCACTCTATTATCTACGGTAAGGCACTTCATACTGCTGTCTCAGAATATAACCGCAGAAAGATCAATGGACACAGTATCGAGGAAGAGGGGTTGATCAAGATCTTTGAAGATGCGTGGACAAGTGAGGGATTCCTGACAAGGGAACATGAGGAGATGAGATTAGAATCAGGATGGCGGGCATTAAGAGATTTTTATCATAGAGAGGAAGATAGAGGGATAATCCCTGCCTATGTGGAGAAGGAATTTAGTTTCCCTTTACCCTGCATTAACACAGTGCGGGGTTTGGGAGATATTCGGATTCAAGGACGGTGGGATAGGATCGATATCTATGATGAAGATATCTCTATTATCGATTTTAAGTCCTCAGATATCTATACCCAAAAGGATGCAGATAGAAGATCCAAGGATAGCCTCCAGTTATCTATATATGCCCTTGCTTACCGAGAGATATATGGTAAGATACCAGACAGATTAGAACTATACTTTCTAGAGTCAGGACTGATAGGGGTCTCCATGAGGAAGGAGGATGATCTAAACAAGATCATTGATAAGATCGGTGAAGTAGCCTCAGGGATACGTGCAAGGAATTATGAGGCAAATCCTGATTATATAGCATGTCGTTACTGTGCCTTTCTCGAGATCTGCCCCCATATGGAGAAGCGATAAACAATTTCAGCAAAAATTCTTGACATAAATAGATTGAATAGATAATATAAAATTATAGTTAAATGGGATTATCAGGGTTATCTCAGTAAAGGTTGTATCAGTATGAAGGTTCATTATTTGTCTCTAATGAAGGAGATTATAAATGTTTGAGAGAGAAAGAGAAAATAGTTTAGAGAGATTATCAAGGGTAATAACAGAGGCAATAATAAGATCAGAGGAGGTGAAAAAGATATTATCAGAGATCAAGAATCAAGATATTATATATCCTGAGAGTTTTATGATACTGGTTATAAGGATGGAGTCACTTGTGGAGATAATTGAGGAGATCCATAATAATTTAGGTGTAAAAAAGAAGAGAACCAGGAAAGATAACCCCCCTATTCCACAATACATAGATGGGAAGAAACTTACAGACAAAGAGATCGTTTTTGAGGAATACTATACTGAAAGATTTAATGAAGATGAATGGTTAAAAAATAATGGGTTGATATTTTAAATATAAGGAGTCAACCACCATCGGCTAAAGCCGATGGCTTGAGGGTTCAAGGAGTCAATTAGACCCGGCATATGGAAAAATGAAAGGAGACCTCTATGTGTAAGGTATCAGATATAAAAAAATTAACCCCTAAGCTGAATCCTAATTTGGCTTTAATAAATGGTAAATATTACTTCCTTAATCTAAGGGCCCTTATGTGTAAGGCTATGGAACATGGCTTTGGTATCGGTGCGATCAATATCCGTGGAAAACATATCCTTGATGCTACATTAGAGGCAGCCTTTGAAGAGAGATCCCCTCTAATAATCGAAATCGCAGAATCTGAACAGGAATATTGTAATCTCCCCCCATCACGTTTTGCCAATCTTGTGGTTCCAAGGATTGAAGAATTTGTGCATAGATATGGATATATGATCCCTATAACCCTACATATGGATCATGTCCAGAAGGATCTATCACTCATTGATAAGGCAATCAAGGTCGGATTCAGCTCTGTAGAGGTAGACCAATCAAAACATCCACTGGAAAAGAATATCGAGATAACCAGAGGGGTTGTAGAGAAATGTCACCCTTTAGGTGTGAGTGTAGAGGGGGAGATCGGAGAGATAGGGGCAGCAGAGGCATTAAAGGACCAGAATCTACAGGATAATCTGATAAAGTATGTGCCAAAGGTGGATGAGGTGATAAGATTCGTCTTAGAGACAGGGATAGATGCCTTTGCGGGCTTTTTTGGAAATGGTCATGGTAAATATATGGAGATCCCTAAAATAACATGGGATAGGATAAATGAGATAGGTGGAGAACTAAAAAGACGAGATATAGAGCTCCCACTTGTTATGCATGGGGGGAGTTATCTAGAGACAGTAGATTACGACCGTATTGAGGTCTTTGTCCATGCAGTTAAATGCGGATGCCATAAATTTAATTATGCAACCTCTCTCTCTGATATGCTGAAGTCCTATCTCCCTAAGACCCTTAATGAGAAGATGGAGGCCGAGGCCAAGAGGCAGAATTCAAGCTGGAGAAAGATGCTAGGTAAGTTTGAAGAAGAGATAGACCGTATCGATCCATCACGCCTTAAAAATGCCAAGATAGATATCTCCTATCATCTCAGGATGATGATAAGGCATGCATGGAGATCGAGCGGAAAGAGTGAGGCATATCCCCCTTCATTTTATACGGTATAGATTTTATAGATATTCAGATAACAGTATAGGATTTATAGTCGAGGAATTTGAATATGCATCACGCACTCACCATATCACTTATTATCCTCACCATCTCTCCTCAATACCCTCCCTGCCAAGGCCATGGTATGTTCTCCTTTCTTTACAGTTACCACCCCATTCACTATGACATATTCAATACCAGAAGGGTATTTAAACGGGTATTCATAGGTGGCTGTATCTGATACATTAGCAGGATCAAAGATGACAATATCTGCATACATCCCCTCCTTAATTAATCCCCTGTCATTTATCCCAAGTCTCTTGCACGGATATAATGTCATCTTTTTTATAGCAGTCGAGAGATCGAGTAATCCTATATCCCTTACATATCTCCCAAGTATACGGGGAAATGTCCCAAATGTACGTGGATGTGGTCTCCCCCT
>JACRGM010000164.1 GCA_016212345.1 Nitrospinota bacterium | reverse complement strand
TTAAAAGGGTATGGTCTTATACCTGGATTATATGCCCATGAATAGTGGGATATTGTTCCAGATGAGATTATCCCTTCCTTATAGAGTACATCATTAATAATCAGATCCTTATCAATAGCATAGTTCAATGCCCGACGCACCTTTAGGTCTTTGAAAAGATTATTTTTTAGATTAAAGACCAACATATAATAATATGGCTTTGCAAAGGAATATACATTAAAGAACGGGATCTTTTTTATAATCTCGTAATCTTTAGGATAGACATGGAAAAAGAGGTCTAATTCCCCCTTCATCAGTCTTGCCCATGCACTCTTCTGATCCCTGATGATCTTGATTAATATCCTCTTAATATAGGGTCTCCCCTTAAAGTATTCATTATTCGCATCTAATATGATCTCTTCCTTTGAACATTTAGTCAGTTTATATGGGCCTGTCCCAATAGGGTGGTAATTGAAGTCACTCCTTCTTATATCCTCCTTAAGCAAGATATGCATTGGGAGTATCCCCACATCGAGGTAGTTTAAAAGGGGATAAAAGGGTCTATTTAATATGATCTCAATCGTATATCTGTCAATTACCTTTATATCTTTTATTGTCTTAAAGATGTTAAAAAACCGCCCATTGATATCAGGATCCCTTATCTTCTCATAAGTAAACTTTACATCCTCTGCAGTAAGTTCAACCCCATCATGGAATCTTACACCTTTTCTCAGATAAAACCTCCATATAAGGCCATCATTGGAGATATCCCATGATAAGGCCAGGTTAGGTCTTATCTCCATATCCTCATCCCTTGTAAGACCGTCAAATATTATCTCGATAAGTTCACTTGAGACACCGCTTATAGCAAATATTGGATTTATGATAGTAGGTTCAAATATCTCTCCTATTACAATTGTATCACCATATGATCTTTCCTTCTCTTTCTTGGGTCTAGAGTCCTGACATGATGGATATATAATGACCACAATAAAAATAATAAGTAAAATAATGATCTTTTTTGCGACCAAGATATCTCCCAATTACCAGATAAAATGATAATTAATAAAGAGGTCATCCTGTACATAGATTAAATATCCTAAATAGATGTAATGCTAAACTACAATATTTCTAGTGTCAAGAGAAAAATTTGAAACAAAATGAAAGAATTTAAAGTGGACGAAGTAGGAATCGTCCACTTTTTTGGTTAGAGATGATCTCCTCCATATAAGGATTTTATTTTGAGAGGGTTGATTGGAAAGAGACCCAATCTCTTTGAGAAAGGTAATTAACTCACATACCACACACAATACAATGTCTTCCCTTCCTTTGCCCCCTTCTTAACTATCTGTAATTTCATTGCATTCACCCCCTTTCCATCTGAAATAGCCTTTCACCCAAAATGCACGGACAAACAAGTATGTCCATGCCACCCATTTTCATCCCTCTTTGTGCTGACAAAGTCGGCATGAGGGTTTCCTCTGCAATCCATCATGACAGCACAAGTGCGGTCACTCCTAAATCTTAGTTATTAATTGCACTATCCTTCAATATCTCCTTAGTCACATTTTCAAAATAATCCTTTTCACAGGTGACCTCTCTGAAATCTCCCTCTTTAACAAGGGCAGTAGAGCGACAGCCACCCCCACATAGGAATATATAGGGGCAGTCTCTACACTTCTTCCAGAGATCAGCGGTCATAAATAGTGTGTGCTTATAATTAAACCCATCAGAGTAGATGTCACCGATAACAAATTCCTCCATCCCAACAAATCCACCACATTTATATATCTTTCCTGATGGATCAATTGTATAGTTGTATTCCTTTGATACCTCGCATGGACCAAGTGCAACCCCCTCCATGGTCATAAATCCCCTCTCCTTTATCTCCCTTTTCAGCCATATAAAATCCTTTACATCTATATCTGAAAAGGTGCATGTCTCGCAGAAGGGGTCTCCTCTTTTAGCTCCATCCATATTCTTGAGGACTGGTTTAAAGTCAACACTTGCTAAGTCCCTTTCCAGTCCATTTTCCTTTAGTATATCAAGGAGTCTTGGTATACTCCCCTTATTTGAGTTGTCAAAGTTCCCCCCGATCCTTAATCCAACCTTTCCCCTGATAGCGAGTATATTATTGAGTATCTTATGGAATGTCCCTGTCCCGTCTTTGTAATAGCGTCTGGAGTCATGGGCATCAGCATCGCCATCAAGTGTCACCTTTATCCCCTTCAAACCAAAGGGGAGGAGGGAGTCTACTACTTCCTTTTTAAGGAGTACCCCATTGGTTATGATATTGATCTCCTGTAAGATAGACCTTTGATGTGCGGCATTGGATAAGACCTCAGATAGAAACCTTATTGCCCTTGTATTAAGGAGAGGCTCCCCACCATAAAAGACCAGTCTAAGGGTCTTAGGTCGTATATTATCCATCCTTTTTATTATCCAATAAGCTGTATGTCGGCATGTGTCATGGCTCATAGATTTTCTTGATTTCACACCATCCTGAAAACAATAGATACATTTAAGATTACAGGCGTATGTGGGAAGGATAGTGATATTGAGCACAGAGGTATCGAATTTGGATTTCTGGAAGATATATTCCATCTCCATATATTCATCCACTTCATCCTCTACAATGATCCCTAATTCCTTCAACTGATTTAGATATCCCTCTTCTTCCCTGTTTAATCCCTTTACATTTACGCCATTGGAAGTCTTTTCTATCACCTCTATCAATTCCTTGTTAACTATTACACGGGAGTCTGTAAAGGTGTTAAATATCATCTGGTTACCATTTTCATCTATGGGTATGAAGATGTTGAATTTGGATAGTTTCACCTTAAAATACCTTTATAACACACCCCCAACCCCTCTTAATAGAGGGGAGTTCTAAAGTTTCCCCTCTAAAAAGAGGGGATTAAGGGGTGTGTATTTTCATGCTCCTTTGTGCCGACTTGTCGGCATGAATGTTTCATTCCTTTAAATCAACATTCGAAAATCGCAAATATCTGAATATCTTCTCTGCAACATCCTCAGGGTCTTCCCTATCCACTATATCTATCCATTGTGCATCCTTGACTGCACGAAACCAGGTAATCTGCCTCTTGGCATACCTCTTTGTCTCCTTCTTTATCTCTCGAACAGCGTCATCAAAACCTATTTCCCCATCCATGTATCTGATCATCTGAAGGTAACCGAGACTCTGAAACGGC
>JACRGM010000163.1 GCA_016212345.1 Nitrospinota bacterium | reverse complement strand
TACATAGCCATCTCCTCATGGTTAAGCCTCACTATGGAGAGATTATCTTTCAAGGCATCCCTCATCTCCCCTGCTATCTTCCAATCCCCAGGTACAGGCTTCAGTTCAGATGTCCTTATGATAACAAACCTGGATGTGATACCCTTTTCCCTGTTAGCATCCGAAAGGCCACAGATAAGCCTCAGAATCGAGTGCCATCTCTTCCAGTGATTACTACCTTCAAATCCAAGGTATGTGTGATGATTCCCTTCCCTCCATAACACACTGAAGATACCCCTTTCACATTTATGATCTTCTGTCTTTAAGCCTGATGCTGGAGCATCCCTTACCAGCCACTGCAGGATATCCGAATCTAACCTTAATCTCTCAGGTTTCCCTATCAGCTTATTGTAGTATCCTTCATAAAGCTCCTCCAGTGACCTCCTGGAAGGTAGCACTTGTGGGAAGAGGTCTTGATCCCACCTTTCTTTACACCTCTGCAAGAATCTACGGATACTATGCTCGGAGGTGGGGGTAGGGAAAAGGGAATCCAACCATTTATCATCAATAAAGGCATCAATCTCCTTCTCGCTAAGAGAACAGCCTCTTAACCTGAGTCTTATCAGTTCTTTCGCCTGATCCTTGTTTATATATTCGAATTGCAATGGCGGATATGCAAAACGGTGCTGAAAAGCCAATTGCATGAAAGGTGTGATGAACTTTTCCCATGGTGTCCTGTTCGTGGTGATCACCGTCATCTGGTTCAGACCGTTTTCTACCATCTCGGAAATAACAGCCCCAAAGGTTGCAGCCAGCTTTGGGTCGTCGCTGTAAAGCTCTGTCTGGTCAAAGCAAAAGACAAAGGGGCGAAAGAAGCCCGAGAATCTGCAAAGGTCAAAGACTATCCCCTTGCACCTCTCGTTAATCTCTTCTGGAGACGACTCGGGGTGCCATACATGGTTCCTTCTTAATCCTACCTTTTCCACGTCCCCCGTGTCCATCTCCTCTCCCTTCATCCAACTGATACAGATATCCCTGATCTCGCTATCTTCATTGTAGGCATAACTAAACAGGACATTCAGCCATGACATCAGATGATCGATATAGACACCATGCTTTCTTAAAACCTTTTGGGCATCTAGGAGGTGCATCCCCCATTCCCTCTTCACCCTTTCTTCTGAAAGCCCAATACCCTCTCCAATGGTGTTGATCACACTCCGGCAAAATAAATCGAGTTGGGTGGGGCCAGAGGTTTCCACTTCGAAACCCTCGGGTAGTTCGAGTTCCTGTATAATGCGGTGGAGGATATTCCTCCAGCATAAAGTGGGGTTCTGGAAAGGACGGATATAGATGAGGGTGGCCCTCTTTGAAAGCCTCTGAAAGAGGCGACCTATGAGGTGGGATTTGCCGTTACCTGGCTCGGCTGACACAACAAGCTGGGCATGGCTGATCTTATGGGAGTGGGGAAGTAGCCCCTCTTCAAGACGGTGGAATTGGGCCAAAAGTCTTTCAAGGATCCTGTCGTTGAGCCCTTTTACCGAATCCCTTACCTTACGGGGATCAACAACTATGTCGTCTTCAAATGGGTTCAATAAAACCGACATCACTCAACCCTACCCTTAAAACGGACGAAGAGGAAAGGCTCCCCATCTATATATACAGCGGCCATCCTCTCCTCATCAGAGGCGAGCGACCAATCTCCGCGGCTTAGGACGACCCTTCCCATATGGCTCTCTTCCTTAAGTAACGACTTTAGACCACCGATCTCAACACCTGACTCTCTGTATAGGTCACTTAACCATATATCCTGCCATCCGCTCTGCCTCGAAAGACGCTGATATGCCTCAAAAACCCTTTCTTTTTGCGGGATCGCAGACCTTTCCCCTACGGAAATAAATTGTTTTAGATAGGCGCTATGGAGGTAATAGGTAGAGTTTCTCCGTTTTACAGGGATCATGCGGTTTTCACCTATAAGATACCTGATGGCTTCAGAAATGTATATAGATTCCGGTTTTGAACAACACTTCAAACAGAGACTCTTCATTTCTCTCTGCGTGAAGAGAATACCAGTTTTTTCGCTCAATTTTGAGTCTATCTTATTATAAACATCTTCAAGAGAAGGGGCAAATTTAGAAAGAAGGTATATCCTGGTTTTCTTGGTCACATTTAATACAACAACTTCTCCAGCTCCAAGAAGCTCTTCCATGGCCTGCTTATAGTGTCTTTGCCTGAGACTCAGCTTACTGCCGAGAAGTCCTTCACCATCAGCAGAGGTAAGCCTGTCAATTATCTCTGTCTTACATTGCTCTATGGTTGGAATCGGCTTTTTTCGGGATTTAGTTGCAGTTGCCATAACATTTAAATATTATAATTGAAGATGTGTTTATTATCTTACATTTCGTAATTAGATTAGATAGGAAACCGCTTTTTTCACATAAATAAGTATAGACAGAAAATAAGAATATTTCAAGCCCAAAATCCAAAAAATTGTCTCTATGGGGAGAAGTCTTGTAGAAATCTTGAGGATATCACCTTAAAACCTTCTTTTTTATTCCTTACTGAAAAAAGATGAACAAAAGATACCGAATTTTGGACACACCTATCCTCTACAATCTCTAATCCTCATTTAAAAATCTCCATAAACAGGATCAGATACATAATCATCAACTGATGGGATATAATCCTCAAAGACAATATCCTGATTATATAATTTCGGGGGAGTCAAAGTGTATTTTAGTGCAAGATTCAAGTATAATATTGACATTATGCTGTATATTACAAGTTTTTCAGAGGAATAATAAACCAATCGAAAATCGAAAATCGAAAATCGAAAATCGATTCATCTCAAGGGTGGCTGATACCTTCCCCTCAGTCTGCCGAATAATTTTATCTATTATCTGCGGACTTATATGTGCGATCATTGTTATGTGGTTATTTGGTTTTGGGCTAGTGGAATTATCACTTACTGATCTGATACAAAAGGGGATAAGGATAGAAAAACTCGGTGGTCTCCCAGTGCCGAATCCATCAAGCCTTAAAGACCTCTCCTTATGTTTTCTCCTGAGTTGTGGTGCCTTTACTGGATTATCATTAGGATACCTTTTGGGACTATCTATATCAATAATGATATTATTGATTGACGAATTCAGTATCTTTTCAAGGTTCCTTATATGGCCATTACTTATTATCGGTATCTCTCTATTTGTATATATATACCCAGGTTACAGATTGTGGCTCTATTTAGTCTCTTTTATGATACTACCCTTTGGAGTCTATTTTGGCTACTCTATCCCGCGATTAATAAGAAACCCTCATGCCAACTTTATCAGCACAAAGAGGGATGAAAATTTGATCACACCCCCACCCCCACCCCCACCCAGCCTCCCACCTCAAGGGGGAGGTGGGGTATTGAGGGGTATTTTGATACTATCTCTGATCATTTTATATCTCTTTAATTATGGGAGGAAAAGGGAACCTATGGATTATTTAGCAATAAGGGATAGGGTTCTCCTCTCTAACAAGGTAGGAAGATTTATAAATGATTTTTATTACATACATACACCATATGCTGCTAAGACCATAGAATCACCTCATGATGATATCCAGATGACCATTCTATATATAGGAAATGATCTCTCAGCCCAAAATGATATACGACGGCTACTATCAGGAGAGGATTTCTATATTGATAGCGTGAAAGAAAAGGATGAGATTCTTCAAAGAGTAAAGGAGGGTGGTTATGATATCATCCTTCTTGATAGCATAAATGGAGAGATATTAGCTGAGGCGGTATATACATATAAGGATATCTCTAAGATTGACAATAATCTGAAGAATTCAGTTGTATTTCTCCTTAATCAGGAAGCTGATAGCTCAGACCTTAAGAACTATCCTAATCCTGTCATTAAAAAGCCTCTTGAATACCAAGAATTGATAGATAGTATAGATGTGATTTATAGATTATCAGATCTCAACTCAAGATTGAGGGGTTTGGTAGGATTCTCACTTTTTAGATTTGTTGTATGGAGTGTGCCATTCCTTTTATTTCTCTCTTTATTATTTATCATCTCTTTTTCAGCATATATCAGTAATATTATCATAGAGAGGTTCTCATTATGGGGATTTATTATAATGACTATTACTATTATAGTTATCATTGGTGTAGCTATAGGGTCTATATCCTTTGTTAATTATGAGGGAAGGATAAAAAAGAGGGAGATCATTAATAAGATCAGACATGGAGAAGAAGGGGTCTCTGGATCACAGCGATTTGAATATCTGAGTAGATTATTAAGGGATAATGACCCTGATATCCGTTATGAAGCAGGATATAGGTTATCAATAGAATTGAGAGATACACGCAATAAAGATGTAAGAGATGTATATGATGCCTTAATAGAGGGACTAAAGGATGAGGATCCAAGGGTGAGGATGTGGTCTGCTACTGGGCTTGGATATATAGGGAATAAAAGGGCAGTGCCTTATATGATAGAGGGATTAAATGATAATCATATCAATGTCCGGTGCAAGATTGCATGGGCCCTTGGCAGACTTAGAGATAAGAGGGCAATAAGG
>JACRGM010000160.1 GCA_016212345.1 Nitrospinota bacterium | reverse complement strand
GAGGATGGAGTATATACTAAGTGAAAAGCCAAAAGGGTGCATATTTTGTGAGAAGCCAAAAGGAGAGGATGAACCCAATCATATCCTCTTTAGAGGGGATCTATCATTTATTATGATGAATATATACCCTTACAACAATGGTCATATTATGGTTGCCCCATATAAACATTCTTCATGCCTCACTGATCTAAACAAGGATATCCTTATTGAATTGATCCTCCTCACACAAAAAGGGGTTCAACTCTTAAGAGAGACCCTAAATCCAGATGGTTTTAATACAGGTATAAATATAGGTAGGGTAGCGGGCGCTGGTTTTGAGGATCATATACATATACATATAGTCCCACGATGGAATGGTGATACCAGTTACATGTCTATTATATCTGAGACAAGGGTGATCCCTGAACATCTGAATGTAACATATGAAAAATTACTCCCCTTTTTTAGGGGGATAGACATATAAGAGGATGTTAGCCATAGAATCTACACCAGTATCTACACCAGCAATGAGACAGTATCAGGATATCAAGAGGAAATATCCTGAGGCAATCCTTTTTTTCAGGATGGGAGATTTTTATGAAATGTTTAATGAAGACGCGAAGATAGCTTCTAAAGTCTTAGAAATTACTTTAACTTCTCGGCATAAGAACAAAGAGAATCCGATTCCGATGTGTGGTATACCTTATCATGCTGCTAATTCCTATGTTGCAAGATTGATCAAAGGGGGATACAAGGTTGCAATATGTGAGCAGGTTGAAGACCCCAATATGGCCAAAGGGATTGTAAAAAGGGAGGTTATTAGGGTAGTTACTCCGGGGATGATTCTGGATTCCTCTTTATTAGATGCAAAGGATAATAATTATTTAGTGGGGATATACCCTTCAGAGAAAGGGTATGGTCTCTCCATCCTTGATATATCCACAGGGGAATTTAAGGTTACAGAGTTCATAGGAGGGGATTCGTTTCAGGAGCTTGAGAGTGAGTTTAATAGGGTGGAACCAAAAGAGGTACTTGTACCTGATGGGAGGAAAGATGATAGCCTCCTTGGAACCTTATTTCATAATTCAAGGTATAACATTACCCCATATCTGGATTGGGTCTTTGGATATGATTTCGCCTATCAGATACTGATCGATCAATTAAAGACCATCTCTCTAGATGGATTCGGGTGTGAAGGTATGCCATTAGCTATCTCATCAGGAGGTGCCCTTATCCATTATATAAAAGAGACCCAGAGGTCATCCCTTAGTCATATAAACCGTATTATAGTTTATAATGTCAAGGATTATATGAATCTTGATTCCTCTACTGTGAAGAATATGGAGCTTGTAGTAAGGGGTATTGATGGTTCAAGGAAGGGCTCCCTTATAGAACTACTTGATCTAACAGTTACTGCTATGGGAGGGAGGAGGCTTAAGGATTGGATCCTTAAGCCTCTCCTCGATATAGAAAGGATTAAGGAGCGACATGAGGCTGTAGAGGAATTTAAGATTAATCCTCTATTGAGGGATGAATTACGGGGCTTTTTCAAAGGGATATATGATATAGAAAGGATTACAGGTAGGATCACACTATCTGCAGCTAATGCTAGGGATCTCATTGCATTAAAGAGGTCAATAAATCTCTTACCTAAGATCGAGGATCTTCTTATAGGGATATCTTCTGGTCTTATACATCAGCTCTTGACGGGATGGGATAATCTTATAGAGATAGGTGAGCTTATTGAGAAAGGTATAGATGATGATCCCCCACTAGGACTTAAGGATGGAGGGCTTATAAAGGGAGGTTTTAATGGAGAACTAGACGAATTAAGAAAGATAAGTAGGGAAGGGAAGGAGTGGATAACAAATCTGGAGGACTTAGAACGACAGAGGACAGGGATAGGTTCTCTCAAGGTAAGATATAACAAGGTATATGGGTATTACATTGAGGTGACCAAGAAAAATCTTCCCCTTGTGCCTGAAGGATATATAAGGAAACAGTCATTAGTGAATACAGAGCGTTTTATCTCTCCTGAATTAAAGGAGTATGAGTCAAAGATCCTCGGTGCAGAGGAAAGGATCATTGAACTCGAATACGAGATATTTAATAAGATAAGGGAGGAGATCGCTGGAGAGGGGAAGAGGATCCAGAAGGTAGCCCGTATAATAGCAGAATTAGATCTCCTTCTCTCCCTTGCTGAGGTGGCACATAGATATAACTATGTAAGACCTGTTATAAATGAAGGGGATTCTATTGATATCATAGAGGGAAGGCATCCTATCCTGGAACAGGTTGATAGAGGTGAGAGGTTTATACCTAATGACACACATATAGACTGTCATGAGAATCAGATATTAATAATCACAGGACCAAATATGGCTGGAAAATCGACATATCTGAGGCAGGTGGCATTGATAGTCCTAATGGCACAGATAGGGGGTTTTGTACCTGCAAAAGAGACCACTATAGGGATAGTAGATAGGATATTTACCAGGGTTGGGGCACATGATAATCTCTTGAGGGGACAGAGTACATTCATGGTAGAAATGAATGAGACCGCTAATATACTCAATAATGCCACATCCAGAAGCCTGATTATCCTTGATGAGATTGGGAGGGGAACGAGCACCTTTGATGGGGTAAGTATTGCATGGTCAGTAGTTGAGTATATCCATGACAGTGAGAGAGTCGGTGCCAGGACATTATTTGCAACCCATTATCATGAGCTTACAGAGCTCTCTATGATATTGAAAAGGGTTAAGAATTATAATATAGCGGTACGGGAGTGGAACGAGGAGATAATATTCCTTCGAAAGATTGTAAAGGGTGGTGCAGATAAAAGCTACGGGATACAGGTTGCACGGTTGGCAGGTCTACCAGCAGAGGTTCTTAAGAGGGCAAAGGAGGTCATGATGAACTTAGAAGAGAGCGAATTAAATGAGATAGGGATGCCTAAGCTCGGTTATAAAAAATATAGCACTAAGGAGATGACACCTGCCCAGTTATCACTATTTCAGGCCCCCCAGGATATATTGAAGGAGAGGATCAGAGAGATAGATATAGATAATATTACACCTATGGAGGCGTTAAATAAACTGCATGAGCTAAAGAAGATGGTGGGGAATTAAAAGGGGGGATTATTAATGAATATATTAGTAACAGGTGGTGCAGGGTTTATAGGTTCTCATATAGTTGATAGATTTATTGAAGAGGGACATAATGTTGTTATAGTGGATAACCTCTCTTCTGGGAAGGAAGAGAATGTAAATAAAAAGGCCAAATTCTATAAGATGGATATTAGAGATAAGGAGATTGAGGAGGTCTTTAAAAGAGAAAGTATAGATTGTATCAATCACCATGCAGCTCATATCAGTGTAAGGGATTCTGTTAATGACCCCATTTATGATGCGGAAGTAAATATCATGGGCTCTTTAAATCTGTTACAGAATGCGGTTAAATATGGCACAAAAAAGGTTATCTTTGCATCGACAGGGGGGGCTATTTATGGAGAACAGGACTATTTCCCTGCGGATGAGAAACATCCGATTAG
>JACRGM010000162.1 GCA_016212345.1 Nitrospinota bacterium | reverse complement strand
ATGACCATAACAGAAAAGATATTATCTGCTCATACTGATGAAGAGAGAGTAACTACTGGGGAATTGATCAATGTAAAGGTGGACATAGCCTTGGGAAACGATGTCACAGCTCCTATTGCCATAGAGGAGTTTGAGAAGACAGGTGTTGAGAAGGTCTTTGATAGAGAGAGGATCATCCTTGTCCCTGACCATTTCACGCCTAACAAGGATATTAAATCTGCACAGCAATGTATTAAGTTGAGAAGATTTGCAAAGAGATATAATATTCTCCACTACTTTGAGGTGGGGAGGATGGGAATAGAACATGTCCTCCTGCCAGAAGAGGGGCTTGTACTTCCGGGGGATGTCATCATAGGTGCGGATTCACATACATGCACCTATGGTGCATTAGGTGCGTTCTCTACAGGGGTTGGAAGCATAGATCTATGTGCCACGATGATTACAGGAGAGATATGGCTCAAGGTCCCTGAATCCATCAAATTCATATTCTATGGGAAACTTAAGAAGTGGGTAACAGGCAAGGATCTTATATTATATACTATAGGAAAGATAGGGGTCGACGGGGCCTTATACAAGGCAATGGAGTTTACAGGAGAGGTGGTTGATAACCTCTCAATGGATGCAAGATTTACTATGGCGAATATGGCTATTGAGGCAGGTGCCAAGAATGGGATATTCTACCCAGATGAGACTACCCTTAAATATATTGAGGGAAGGAAGAGAAGAAGGGACTATAAATTATATAAGAGTGATAAGGATGCCTTATATTGTGATATATATGAATTTGATTGTAATAAGATCGAACCTCAGATAGCCTTTCCACATCTTCCTTCAAATACAAGGCCTATTAGTGAAGTGGGTGAAATACCTATAGATCAGGTCGTTATAGGTTCCTGTACAAATGGCCGATTATCAGACCTGAAGGAGGCAGCTTCAGTACTTAAGGGGAAAAAGGTAGATAAAAATGTCAGATTAATAATCATCCCTGCAACTCAAAGGGTATATAGTGATGCTATGAAGGGAGGCCTCCTTGATATCTTCTTAGAGGCTGAGGCATGTATCAGTACCCCTACATGTGGGCCATGTTTAGGAGGTCATATGGGGATCTTGGGTGAGGGTGAACGATGTGTTTCTACTAGTAACAGGAATTTTGTAGGACGAATGGGGCATCCTAAGAGTGAGATATATCTCACTAATCCTGCTGTTGCAGCTGCATCAGCCATCAAGGGAAGGATCACTAGTCCAGAAGAGGTATAGATTTTCAGATAATAAATTAGGCAGGGATTATCTTTCCAAGTATAACTCTTCTTCCAGCTTTAGTAACAGAGAGGATATTAGATGGGATTCCAGATACTGTCTCATTGGCAAGGACTGCAAAGGCAACAGCCTCTATGGCATTAGAAGGTATATTATAATCATCTGTCTCAGATATGCGGATCGGTCTTAAGCCATCCCTCAACATATCCATAAGGACAGGGTTTTTTGTTCCCCCACCGCAGAAGATGACCTCTGTAGGTCTATATTTAGGAAGGATAAAAAGACGATAATTGAGGAGAATCGATTCTGCTGTAAAGGCTGTAACAGTAGATATAAGCCCATCTTCATAGACACCTTTATCCTTTCCCATCTTAACAACCTCTCTTATATAGAGATCTCCAAACTCCTCTCTACCCGTAGTTTTAGGGGGGGTCTTTATCAAAAAAGGATGCCTCATAAGGCTTGATAATAATTCCTTATCTATCTTCCCCCTCTTTGCTAATATTCCATCCTCATCATATCCCTTTTCTCCATCTGTTATAATGGATGTTATACCGTCTATCACCATATTTCCAGGTCCTGTATCGAATGCTATAACTTCAGACATATCCCCCCCACATGGAATCAGTGTCAGATTACTTATACCACCTATATTATGTACTACCCTTGTGTTATAGGTATCTCTGAATAGAAGAAAATGTACATACGGAGAGAGGGGGGCACCGAGTCCACCTGCTGACATATCCCTCGGCCGAAAATCTGCTACTGTTGTCACACCTGTCCGTTCTGCTATTATAGATGGTTCCCCTATCTGAAGTGTAGAGGCTATACCATAATGAGGGTCATTGGTCGGATCAGGATTATGATAAATTGTTTGACCATGTGAACCAATTAGATCAAGATCAGAGAGCTTCACATCCCCTTTCTTAGCTACATCAATAGCGGCATTGGCAAAGATCTCCCCAATATAGAAGTTAAGAGCGGATATCAGATCAACTGTACTAGTTGATATATTAGATGCCCTAAAGATCGATTTACGGATCTCATTAGAAAATGGATATATCTCAAATGCTAAGAGATTTACCTTAGTCTCTAGACCACATCCTCTTATCTCTACCAATGCTGCATTAACCCCATCAGCTGATGTGCCTGATACAAGACCAATAACCTTTTTAGTTTTCATGTGTATTGTGAAATGATCAATTTAAACAACCCCCTAACCCCCTTTATTAAGGGGGAATTTTTAAAGAAAACCTCGCATAGCGCCTCAACAACTGGCGGATTTCTGTATTTTCTTTCCTTCATTTTTTTATCCATTCTTATTCTCCAGTTAAAAAATTATACAATATAATCACTTTATTGTCCATGTTACATTTATATCTTCAGCAATTCTGGGTGAAGAAGTAGAAGTAGAACAGATGTAAAAAAAGTCAATATAGGTGTAGTAATTGAGGAGGAGGGATGCTATATTTAAAAAATTCTCCTTACAGGAGATCGCAAATAAGACCAACTGAGGTTCATAGTGATACAGGGATAACAAAATGAAACATTCATGCCGACAAGTCGGCACAAAGGAGCATGAAAATACACACCCCT
>JACRGM010000159.1 GCA_016212345.1 Nitrospinota bacterium | reverse complement strand
CTAATTATTCAATTTAATAAGAGAGATCTACCTGATATTGTAGACATAACTGAGATGAATATGGCACTAAATGCCTTTAATGCCCCAACACTGGAATCTATAGCCAATACTGGAAAAGGTGTCATTCAAACCTTTAAGACTATGGCGTCTATTGTGCTTGAAAGGTTAAATAAAAAGGCCAAAGAAAGTACCCTTATTGGTAATGTCGATAATAATATAGTTGCTGACATTGATAGTGAAAAGATTAAGTGGACCGATTTTAAAAGATATTGCCAAATTCAGAGCAGATTGTCTGGAAAAGGAAAGGATACCATTAAACTGATCAAGGAGGATGAGAAGAGGCTTTTAGGATCATTTATCAATTATAACCTCTTACTTCAGGAGGCGAGTAAGAGGAATTTGGAGGCAAAGGATAGTGAGATAGAAAGACAGTTAAAAGAATTTATCGCCAAACATGGTTCTCAGACATCTTTTCAAGAGTACCTTGTTAAACAGAACTTAACTATCGAAGATATAGAGGGAGAGATTGTTAAAAATATCCTTATCTCGAAATTGATCAAGGTGATATTTCCTGATTTTATTAAGAGTATGCAGGTGGCTAATAGAGAATCCTCTGATCTAAGATCAGAAAAGATATTAAAGGGAGAAGATAAGAAAAGGATTATAACCGATTTATATCTAAAGTTAAGGGAAGGTAAAGATATAAAGACATATTTGCATAGATATTAGATTTTCAGATTTTTGGATAATATAGATTTTCAGATAATAAATTACACAAGGCTAGAGGGAGAAATCCGAGTAAGGCGTACTGAGCGGTACGCCGTCGAGGATTTCGACTGATAACGCCGTGTAATTTGTTATATGGAAATCTATAATAAGGAAAGAGAGATGGATGATAAAACACTCAGAGACAATAGATTGATATTTTACAAGGATGATATAGAAAAGATAAATAAACTCCTAGAAGAATTTATCAATGTTTCAGGTTCTAAATGTGCCTTTTTAGTTGATAAGAGTGGTCACCTTATCACACAGGAAGGTATCATAACATCATTTAATCCTGAGACACTTTCTGCCCTTATAGCAGGGAGTTTCGCTGCAACAAAAGAGATGGCCAGGATCTTAGGAGAATCTGAATTTTCAGTATTATTTCATCAAGGGAAGAAGGACCATATCCATATCTCCCTTGTAAGCGATAGGGCAATCCTTGCAATAGTGTTTGACGAGACTACCACGATTGGTATGGTAAGGCTCTATACACATGAGACTATTGATAAGTTAGAGAAGATCTTTAAGGTAGTATCAACCAAGACAAGGGCTGCTAACGAAATAGTTCGTGAAGATTTTGCCTCAACCGCTAAAGACGAATTAGATTCTTTATTTAAAGAATAAAGGTTCATCCTAAGGTATATTTATGTGAAATGTCATTACAGATGATAAATTGGCTATTAGAAAAGTGATAAATAGTCTCTTTAATGGGGTATATTATCTCTTACATGATTCAGGGATATGTTATTACTACAGTTCAGTGGTATTGATCTTTTTGATCTCTTCTATAATAGTTGCCTATTCCCTCCTTTTGATTATCCTTTTTATAAAAAATCTGAGGATATTTATTCATGATATAGCCCGACTTCTCCCATTCTCTGATATAAATATCTTATCCATAATCTCCTCTATCCTTATAATACTCCTCCCTCTTACTATAGGGGGCGTATCTCTCTTTATTATTGCTATTCCAATCTTTATCTGGGGGTATCTTAAAAGGGATACCAGGGTACTTATAATGATGGCTATACCATTTATCCTTTTGCTTCCAATAATAATCCACTTTGTGTCAAAAGGATTGATAGTCTCAAATTCTAACAGATACTTAGCATTAGAAAGGATAGTGAATAATAGTTATGATGAAGAGGCAATAAAGATATTATCAGATGAATATAAAAAGAGATCAGATGATACAACAGTGAATTTTTCGCTAGGTCTGATCTATAAAAAGAAAGGGGATATCTCTCGGGCAAGGAGGTTTTATGAAGATGTATTGCAAAAAGAACCGGAGAATAAATATATCCTTGTAAATATGGGGAATCTCTTTTTTATTAAGGAGGAGTATAATACCGCTGTTCAATATTATAAAAGGGCACTTAAGGTGGATGAGAGGCTTTTCGAGGCGCACTATAATATGAGTGAGGCCTTAAGTGAACTCAACGATTTTGAAGGATCATTAAGAGAATCTTCCATTGCAATGGAGTTATATAATGAAAAGACCCGATCCTATCCAAGGAGGTTCTTAGGGCATCCCAATCAAAGTATCCCTGACCTTCCCCCATCTCCTGATATCCTTATCTCTGAGAGAGAGAGACTTAGGGACGAGGTTGATCAGCTTTCAAAAGAGATATGGGCTGTTATCTTAAAAAGGATAGAAAGAGATAAG
The DNA here is from genome assembly GCA_016212345.1 of Nitrospinota bacterium. Lineage (GTDB taxonomy): Bacteria > Nitrospinota > Nitrospinia > SZUA-224 > SZUA-224 > SZUA-224. Next base: position 1,300 of record JACRGM010000159.1, on the reverse strand, counting down.
ATATTGATCGTAATCTTAATATTATTAGCCTTATATCTCTTTTATGTTAACAGATATGAGGATATATATTCTCTAACATGTAAAGATTGTGGGATGATAATTCATGGTGCATTTAAATATCAGAAATTAAAGGAGAAGAGGTGTATCAGGTGTCTTGCCCTTTCCAGAGAAGGGGATTCTATGGAAGATGCAAGGAGGGAAGTGACAAAAAGAGATATAAAAAGATATAAACAAAAAAGAAATATCCTTTCTATACTATTTAATATCTTTATACCAGGATCAGGAAGGATAATATTAGGAAGATATGTAACAGGATTCTTTGGGTTGCTCATAACCTCCTTCTTTATATCGGGTCTAATCTTTGCTTTTACTTCACAACCGATCTCTGCTAAAGGGTTAAGATATATCCTATTATCAAATTATTATATCCTCGGTCTATTTATTATCTATTATTTATCTTCGAATCTCTCTTTGTTTAAGTATTTGAGGGGTATTTTCAGAGGAATTAAGTAATGGCCTTAAAGGGGAATCTAGAAGATTTCAATCTTACCAATATCTTACAGATTATCTCTATGGAGAAAAAGAGTGGTGCTTTAGATATAACCCGAGATAGTGAGAGGTTCAGGATATCCTTTTTGAAGGGAAAGGTCATATATGCTGAAAAGGATTATAACAAGGATATGGATCGTCTAAGAGATTCCCTTATTCGAAATAACTATATACTGGAGATGAGTTGGAGAAAGGCATGTAAGGAGAGAGAAAAGACCCTTAAGTCCATATGGGAGATATTGAGAAACTATACATCAGAAGATATCATAAAACAGATGCTCCAGAGACAGATCAAGGATGTGATATTTAACTTACTTGGTTGGCGGAATGGGAGATATGAATTCATTAATCAAGAATCAGTAAATATTAGCAATGAATTGCTTACACCTATAGATATAGAATTTCTCCTTATGGAGGGATGTCGGATAGCTGATGAATGGGGAGAAATTGAAAGAGGCCTCCCACCACAAGAGACAAGAGTGAGGAAGAATATATCTGATGATACTGATTTAGAATTAGAAGAAGATGAAAAGGTGATTCTTTCCTTAGTAAAAGAGGATACGACCATAAGGGATCTAATCAACTCCAGTCTCAAAGGTGAATTTGAGACATGTGAGATTATAACCAAGCTCATTTCATCAAATAGATTAGGAATAATTGAGAAGGCCCAGACAAGGGGGATATTAATCAATCTTCGAAAGGGACTTAGGGTATTAAGAGGGATAGTTATAATCATACTCTTACTACTCTT
>JACRGM010000156.1 GCA_016212345.1 Nitrospinota bacterium | reverse complement strand
TTTTGGTTCGTCTTCAAGGCGCACCAAAGGGCGCATATTATTAATATGTAACCTTTGGTGCAACGCTGAAGACGGAACAAAAGACAAGCCAGATGTGCAAGTTATTTCTGCGTAGTGCCTAAGGCGTACTGAGCGGTACGCTGTCGAGGATTTCGACTGATAACGCCGTGTAATTTGTTATATGGAAATCTATAGGGACAACTGTGATTCAGACAGTAAACATTAGACCAGAGATATTTTGATATGGAGACATTTTGACATGGAAAATAAAGATATCAGGAACGATCCATTTTCTAATTTGTTAGAGATTATACTTGGCAGGAAGATCCAGGTTATTATTGGTTTTCTTATTGTCTTTATTATTACCGTCATAGGGGTCTTCTTAATGCCCCCTGTCTACGAGGCCTCTACCAAGATTTACATTAATCTACCTGCGATCCCTACTAGAGAGGATATACCATATCTTGCTGATCTAAAAAGTCTTGGGTCATTTGTCAGTAATCAACTAGAGATTATAAAAAGTCGATTAATCTTTGAAAAGGTTGTTAGAGAACTTCACCTCCATGAAAAAAAAGAAGGCCCTTCCTTCTCAGAAAGATTTCAAACTATCCTTTTTCAAGTGAATCAAGATCCTCTTGAGGATGCGATTAATGACCTGTATAAACATACATTGTTTGATATCAAAAGAGGAACAAATATAATGGAGGTTACTGTTTCATCAAGGTCTTCAAAAGAATCGGCTGACATAGCTAATAACTTGGCTAACACCTATATCTATTATGCCAACAACCTTCTCTTTAATAAGGCTCAAAATGCATATAGTTTTATTACTGCGCAATTAGAGACCGCCCGTAAGGAACTTGTCAAATCTCAGAACCTTTTGAATGAACTCAAGAGACAGGAAAATGTAATATCACTTATATCATTAGATGATGATAATACCATAATCCGAAATAAACTAAATGAGTATGATAACCAATATCAAGAAGTTCAAGCAGAGATTCAAAGGCTTGAAAATCAACCCTCTCATGAAGATATCGATAATACTGATGTAATCTATCAAATCCAACCTAATGATAGCCCCAAGGTTAAAGACCTAAAAACTCGTCTAAAAGAGTTAAAAGAGGAATTAGATATGGTTTTACAAAACTATACAGATAAACACCCTACTGTGAAATCCTTACGCAGTCAAATTGCAAGGTTAGGAAAAAAACTCTCCAGTGAAATGAACTTAAATATTAACATTAACGATGGAATCCAGACCATTACTCTAAATAATCTAAAGGGTAAACGAGATAATTTGTCAAAAGAGATACAAATATTAGAAGGCAAACTCAGAAGATTATCAAAAAATGAGATTGAATTGACAAAACTAACACAAGATGTCAACAACAAAGAGAGAGAATATCTAATGCTAAAAGAAGATTTGGAAAAGGCCAAGCTCTTAAAAGCAAATGAAATGCAAGAAGGAAGCATCAAGATTATAGATCCTGCATTCCCTCCTCTTTATCCTCAAAATAAAAAGAAGATAGTGTTACTGACAGTTGGATTTATGGTTAGTCTTCTCTTTAGTATAGGAATGGCCTTTATTGCCGAATATCGAGATGATTCTTTCAAAAATCGCGAGGAGACAGAGGAATATCTGAATCTTCCAGTATTTGCAACAATACCACCTATAACTAAAAAGATGCGAAAAGAAAGGCCATATCGCAGAGGTTGAATAATCACCTCAGATATCTGTAGAAACCTCATTTGAATACCCACTTTCATTTTCTGATGTATCATATGCTTTTACAGCAAAATACCATGTACCTGGTTTAAGGCCCTGAACGGTGTAAGTACAGGTCTTTTTGTTGATAGTATCACAACCTTGTTCTCCTGTATCCTTACATATATTACCAACATCTATATCTATTGTCTCACTATAATTCTCAGATGATATACCATAATATATTCTGTAACCCTTAAGATCCTGGAGACATGTTTCATCTTCATTTGTTGTTGGTGCATCCCATGCCAGGGTTATAGAGCCATTCCCCCCTTCCCCACCTCCACCACTACTACCCCCATCTTCAGACGCACACCCTCCTATTGTAAACAGAGGTATCAAGATAAGAAGGATAATTGTTAAGCAATATTGATGTCCAATCTTGATCATAGATAAACTCCTCCCTTTTTTGACCCTTTCCATAACACAAATTCTATATTCAAATTTTATATTTTATATCACATATAGATAAACTATGTCAAGAAAAATCTGCACTGCGTAAGGACAACCCAGGCACATCATGACCCAATGGAGGAGGGGAATTTTGTGTTCTTGGAAAATAATCTAGGATAGAGAATCGGATAGATTTCGGAAAGGATTCCCGAAATACATTAAATTTATATAAAGGTGGGTGGCATGGACAAACTTGTTTGTCCGTGCCTTTGTAAGAACTTAGGGACTTGGCCCCCAATTTGATAATCTATCTATTACGCAATAATCTATCTTTTATTAAATCTCACCGCATCTGCAGTGACCCATGAGTCAGCATTGTCTGTGAGGGTAACACCCTCTGTACCATCATCTGCAAATTCAAACCTCCCAAGACTCACCCAACCACCACCATTAACATTCTGATCTACTATAATAGTCTTAGAGCCACCATTGGCATAATTTATGATATATTCTGCATTAGTGGCAAGGTCAGGCATTACTGGATACCATATAAATACCTCGTATATATTAGGCCCATCAATTAACTCTGCGGCCCAAGAAGCTGTAGCAGTACCATCACCTGCAATATGGGAACGGAAGTCTTTACCATAACCAAAGACATAGTGTGCCCCATCATATATCTTCCATGTACCTTTCATGCTAAAGCCAGCATCTAGATTGTCTACAATACCATCAGGGAGGGCAAACTTTATAGCATCTGCAGCTACCCATGAATCAGCATCATTGGATAGTGTCACACCCTCTATACCACTATTAGTAAACTCATAAACCCCTAGGCTTGTCCATATACTACCATTTATACCCTGGTTCACCAGCACTGTATCAGATATATCAGCATGATTTATGGTAAATGGCGCATTCGTAGCAAGGACACTACCTTTGGGATGCCAGGCAAACACCTCATATGTGCCAGGGCCATTAACTAATTCAATCCCCCATGTGGCTATGTTAGTACCATCACCAGAGGGACTGTAACGGAAGTCAATACCAAACTGATTTGGTAATACAGCAGATCTACCCCATACCCCTTGGACTCTAAAATTATAATCACTATTGTCAACAACCCCATCAGGTGGAGGTGCAGGGTTAAACATCACTGCATCTGCAATAACCCAGGAGTCTGCTGTCTCTGCTAATAGTGTAATATTCTCTGTCCCATCATTAACAAAGTAATATACCCCTAGACTGATCCACTGTCCGCCATTGATACTCTGATTCACCACCACTGTATCAGATATACCATTATGATTAATAGTATATGGTGCATTCGTAGTAAAGCCAGAATATACGGGATACCACACAAATACCTCGTAATTACCAGCACCTTCAACTAACTCTGCATCCCAAATAGCTGGGTCACCCTCAGTACGAGGGGGATGAAAACGAAAGCTATTACCATACACACCAGATGTCCATGTATATGAATTTGTACCCCATCTATTCTGTCTGAAACCAGGATCACTGTTATCAACAATCCTGTCAGATGTCCTGAATCCATTATGTAATATCCCTGTTCCACCACCAGGGTTTGTAACTATAATATGATAGGCAGCCTCTGGAATATCTGTAGGTATAGTAGCAGTTATAGTAGTAGGGTCATCTATAGTGCTGTCTAATAATAAAGGTGTCATTACCACCTGAAAATCGCCATGTTCATCAGCCACATAGGCATAGCTCCCAGAGACATAGATAGCCGCAGGCTCACCTGGTGTATTAGCAGAGCCTATGATAATCGGATTTGAGGGATCACTGATATTTATCACCTGAAGACCTGAATGCTCATCACCCACATAGGCATAAGAGCTAGAGACATAGACACATTCAGCCTCAACTGGTGTATCAACAGAGCCTATGATAACTGGGGCAGAAGGTTTGCTGATATCTACCACTATAAGACCTGCTTCACCAGCAGCCACATAGGCATAAGTACCATAGACATATACCCCTGCAGCCTCATCTGGTATCTCAACAGAGCCTATGATAACTGGGGCAGAAGGTTTGCTGATATCTACCACTATAAGACCTCCTTCATCATCAGCCACATAGGCATA
>JACRGM010000158.1 GCA_016212345.1 Nitrospinota bacterium | reverse complement strand
CTTGACCAACTTTGTGCGAGACTTAGAGAGAAACAATCATCTCATGGTCTGCAAATAGTCACTAAAACTAAATTATCAGGCAAACGGCATAAACAAGCAAGTAAACGGTTCGTCCCGATTAGCTAAATTAAAGTAATGAGTGAACTATAGATTTCCATATAACAAATTACACGGCGTTATCAGTCGAAATCCTCGACGGCGTACCGCTCAGTACGCCTTACTCGGATTTCTCCCTCTAGCCTTGTGTAATTTATTATCTGAAAATCTATATAACTTAATTAAAGAGATAATCAGTCATTGCACCTGCCTCAAAAGAGTGGGCATCTTTTCGGGGGACTCTAATAATAATTACTCTCCATAATATATTTTAATGGATCTACTGGAACACCATTTATAATGACCTCATAATGGAGATGAGAACCTGTACTACGTCCTGTATTACCTACCAAGGCTATAAGTTGGCCCTTCTTTACCTTATCACCCTCCTTTACTAAGTTCCTCGCATTATGACCATATCTGGTAACAATACCGTATCCATGATCGATATCCAATACATTTCCAAACCCATAATAATCCATCCCTGTACTAATTACAACCCCATCCCCAGTAGAATAAACAGGAGAATTGACCCTCGTAGCAATATCTATCCCTTCGTGCATCTCACTTATACCTGTAAATGGTGAGTTTCTGTATCCAAACCTTGAAGTAAGCCATCCTTTTGTGGGCCATATAGAAGGACTAGCGGAAAGGAGTGATCTCTGATCCTTCAAGAATTCATCCAACTCTTGGAAGCTTATCTCCTGTAGTCCAGCCTGAAGCTTAAGATATTTCAAATCTTCATGTAAATCATCTATAACAACACTATCAGAATAATCATCCCTTATGGTCGAATTAAATCTTGTATATCTATCTTTATCTATTCCACCAACACCCCATTTCTTGTTAGAGGGATCCTCTGATTCCTCCAATGAGGTTATAATCCGTAATTTCTTATCAAATCTTTCAAGCCTTACCATCTGAGCCTCAAAATCATCGAGCATCTTGGCAAATCTCTCTATCTTTGTCTTCTGCATCATAGTCTCATTCCGAAGCTTATCTATATTCACTACCTTCTTGCTCATCTCTATATAACGATGGGTAAAGAAGATAGGGGCGGTAATGAAACATATTAGGAAGAAACAGGAAAGTATGGTGAGGGTCTGTACTAAAAACCTTGATACAATGAATCTGCGAGGTTCATCAATCCTCTCAGGAAATACCATTATTGTGTAATATTTTCCTCTCATTAATACCTCCTTGTAAAAGTTTCAGATTGAGATTGTGTTTTAACACATCTATAATACCTTTGTCAAGGATTTTTTCGGATTTAGATTTTTTGTTTTGGTTGGGACATAACTTGGTGGGGACATAACTCACTTACCCCCACTAATCATTACATCAGAAACCCTTATACTTGGGGAGCCAACCCGACCAAAAAAGCGTAGGTTATCGGCAAGACCATCTATCTTATTCAAGATACTCAATATATTCCCTGAGATTGCAATACCTTTTATGGGGTATAATACCTCCCCACCTTCTATCTTGTATCCAGAAATACCTATGGAAAAATCGCCTGATATACTATTTGCTGTATGAACACCCATTGTCTCAGAGATGTATATCCCCTCTTTAATATCCTCAATCAAATCCTCTTCAGAGACCTGACCCTTTTCAATGAATAGATTAGTTATCCCTACACATGGCAGACCTTTAAACCCTATACGTATATTATTCCCTGTAGAAGAGACACCAGATTTCCTTGCTGTATATGTGTTGTGGAGGAGATTCTGCAAATACCCCTCCTTTATGAGTAGGGTCTTCTTCATAGATACCCCTTCACTATCTACTGGAGCTGAGCCGATGCCTCCGTTTATCAGCCCATCATCTACTAGATTTACTACAGATGAAGCGACTTTTGACTGTAATTTATCACCAAGAATAGATTTTCCCTTCTGAATAGAGTCAGCAGAGAGTGAGGATATCAGGATACCAATGAGATCAGCAGATACATTTGGAGCAAGTACTGCAGGGAGATTACATGTCTCTATCCTTCTGGCACCGAGCATCCCTATCGCCTTTTGTGCTGATGTTACACCTACCTTCTCTATCTCTAATCTATTGTAAAATCTGTTAAAGTCAAAATCCCAACCGGTCTCAGATCCTGAATCATCTTCAGCCACAGAGAGGAGAGTAACTGAACAGAGGGTATCATTGAAGGATATATCAACACCTTTGGAATTTAATATCACTGTCAAATTTTCAGAGTCTTTATAAGAGGCAAGTCTTATCTTCTTTATCCTGGTGTCATAATCAAGTGCAGATATTTCAAGAAGGATTGCCTTCTTTATCTTATCTTCTTCTAAGACCATTTTCAGATCTACATCATAGTAGTTATCAAGGATGGGATACTCATCATCTCTTTCAGGAAATCCATTATATTCATCTATCTCATTATTGGTTGCATTGACAAAGGACTCTTCAATTAATCTATCTATTGCCTCTGGTGTAAGGTGAGAGGTATAAGAAAAGCCAAGCCTATCATCCAAGATTATACGAAGACCTATACCACGGCTGTTAGCTATATCAAAGGCATCTACCTTCTGATCCCTTACATTAATGGTTGTTGAGATTGAATCAATCGCGAATACCTCTGCCTCCGAAGGGCTCAGGTGAAGTGTCTTCTCTAATATCTCTTCTGCAATACTTCTAATAATGCTGAT
>JACRGM010000157.1 GCA_016212345.1 Nitrospinota bacterium | reverse complement strand
GTGGAGGAGAAGATTACACACTCAGCAGGTGCAGAGACAGAGGAGTTCATTGAGAAAGAGGAGATAATAAGATTGATAAAGGATGCAGGGAGGATTCCTGTAGAGAGGGATACGATTTATAACAAATTAACTGATAACTATTAACTGATAACTAGTTAATGACAATAAACAATAAGATACGTTTTGGATATCATGGCTTCTTAAATTCAAGACCTCTGATAGCTCCCCTATTAACCGGCAGGATAGACCATAATCTTGAACTGATATGTGATACACCTGCAAGACTTGCCGATATGCTTAAGGAGGGGGAGATAGATATGGGGATTATCCCCTCCATAGAATATGCAAGGGGTAATGGTAGTTATCTCCTTATCCCCAATATATCTATATCATCAGAGGGAGATGTTGACACTGTACTACTTGTAGGGATGAAGAGATTTGAGGATATAGATGTAGTAGCAGTTGATTCTGGTTCCAGGACATCTGTAGTCCTTCTCCGTATTATCTTCAGGGATAGATTAGGAAGGGAGCCAGAGATGATCTCTATGGAGCCTGATTTGGAAAAGATGATGGATAGGGCTGATGCTGCGTTAATAATAGGTGATAATGCCTTCAAGGTTGACCGATCACGATTCAATATCTATGACCTTAGCACAGAGTGGTACGATCTTACTGCAAGACCTTTTGTACATGCAGTATTAGCTGTCCGTCATGGGGTAGGGCTAAGGAATGAACCCGAGTTGCTGTGGAAGGCGAAAGAGATAGGGTCTTCAATGATTGATGAGATAGCAGTTGAAGGGGGAGAGAGATTGGGTATCACCCCTGATATATGCAGGGATTATTTAAGGAATAAGATTATCTATGATCTTGGAAAAAAGGAGTTGGATAGTTTAAGGTTTTTTTACTCTATCTCTAAAGGATATTCCCTTATTGAAGAGGATGTGGAGATCAGATTTCTCACATAAAGAGATACTTGATAAGGCCATTAATAGAGAGAGGATATATCCTGATGAGGCCATCTCTCTGTTTGAGATGCCAGATATTCTGGCATTGGGAAATAGTGCTTTTGAGCTTGCTAGGAGAAATTCTAGCGATTATATTGTAACATATATCATTGACAGAAATATAAACTATTCCAATATATGTATATCCCGCTGTAGATTCTGTGCATTCTGGAGAGATAAAGAGGATCATGATGCATACCTCCTGACATTTGAGGATATATCAGAGAAGATAAAAGAGACCCTTTCACTTGGTGGGAGACAGATACTCATGCAAGGTGGACTCCATCCTGACCTCAAGATAGATTTTTACGAGACCCTCCTAAGATATATCAAATCTAATTATGATATACATATACATGCCTTTTCACCCCCTGAGATTCTACATATAGCGAAGATATCTGGTATCTCATTAAAAGAGGTATTAATCAGACTAAAGGATGCAGGACTAGGCTCCATTCCGGGAGGGGGTGCTGAGATACTTGTTGATAAGATTAGGGAGAGTATCAGTCCAAATAAATGTAGTGCTAATGAATGGCTGATGGTTATGGAGATCGCTCATCAGATGGGGATAAGGAGTACTGCTACAATGATGTTTGGCCATATTGAGTCTATTAGGGATAGGGTTACTCACTTGATAAGGTTGAGGGAGCTTCAGGATAGAACAGGTGGATTTACTGCCTTTATCCCATGGTCTTTTCAACCACAAAATACGGCCATAGGAGGAGATCCTTCTACAGGTCTTGATTATCTAAGGACATTATCAGTCTCCAGGATAGTACTCGACAACTTTGATAATATACAGGTATCATGGGTCACACAGGGGCCAAAGATTGCTCAAATAGCACTCCTCTTTGGGGCTAATGATATGGGGAGTACAATGATCGAGGAAAATGTTGTTAGGGCAGCAGGTGTCTCTTATAGAATCTCTGAGGAGGATATAAGAAGATTAATTAAAGAGATGGGCTTTTCACCTCATAGGAGGGATGTATTCTACCACTTGATTTCAGATATATAGAGAGTTTTCATGCATAAGTCAATGTTTTGGCTATAAGAAACCGCTTTTGAATGTCAGATTTGGTAAATAAAATTATAGGCAGAAAATGAGAATATTTCAAGCTCAAAATCCCCCCAAATTGTTTTCATATTGCCTTCCTTCGTATTTATAAATCGCCGTTTCGCCTAATGTTTCCAGCACAAACGAAGTTGCGGAGCAATTTATTTCCTTGTCGTTTGTGCTGTGTTAGCGGATGTATGACCAACTTTTAAACCGTTACTAATTCTTGTGCATTTTGAATAATAATTTTCGGATTGGGATTCGGAGTAGGAACTGGAAGACCTTGTTCTTTTAATAAACTGATATGTTCTGTG
>JACRGM010000153.1 GCA_016212345.1 Nitrospinota bacterium | reverse complement strand
TTGACTATAAAATTTGCATGTTTCTCTGAAACCTGTGCATCCCCAATCCTATACCCCTTAAGACCTGCAGACTCAATAAGCCTGCCGGCAAAATCTCCAACAGGATTCTTGAATATTGAACCAGCAGAGGGAAAGGAGATTGGCTCTCTTTTCTTCCTCTCTTCAAGATTTACCTCCATCTTCTCCTTGATCTCTCTCTTATCCCCCTCTTTCAATGATAATCTTGCCATTAGAAGAATAGACCCGCTTGGGAATCGGGAATAACGATACCCAAATCCTATATCATCTCCTACCATGTTAAGGATATCCCCTTCCTGATTCATTAATGTCACTGACTCAACTACCTCAGCCATCTCTTTCCCTCCGGCCCCGGCATTCATTATAAGTGCCCCTCCTACTGAACCTGGAATCCCAGCAGCAAACTCCAAACCGCTTAGACCATTATCTCCCGCAAAGCCTACAACCTCTATAATCTTTGCCCCTACTCCAACCGATACTGTTGTCCCATCTACAATCCTAATATCCCTAAATCCCTTTCTCAGGGAAAGGACAATACCCCTGATCCCCCCATCCTTGACAAGGAGGTTTGCCCCTCCTCCCAAGACAAAAATGGGGATATCTCTTTCTCTTGAAACAGAGAGGATCTTTCTGATATCCTCTACATCCTCAGGAAATATGACTATATCCGCCTTACCACCAATGTGAAAGGTGGTATATCTACGCATAGACTCGTTAAATCTCTTTTCACATCTGATCTCATCAATCCAATTTCCAATCTTCACCCCTCAATCCCCTCAACAGATTAACACCCACTTTCCATATATCCCCTGCACCTAAGGTCATGACAACATCACCTGACTTCACTCTATCAAGTAGATGCCTCACTATCTCCTCCTTCTCCTCTATAAAGACCACATCCCTGTGCCCTTGTTTCTTTATCCCGTTGCAGAGAAGATGACCATCTACACCTTGTATTGGCCTCTCTCCAGCAGAATAGATTGAGGTAACGATCAGGGAATCTGCATCATGAAAGGCTTTAAAAAAATCCTTTAATAAGCTCTTCACCCTTGTGTATCGGTGTGGCTGAAAGACAACAATGATCCTCTTATCCTTCCATACACCCTTGGCCGCCCTGAGTGTAACCCTTATCTCCGCAGGATGATGACCGTAATCATCCATCACAATGATCCCCCTCTCTTCACCCTTTATATGAAATCTCCTCTCAATCCCGCTAAACCCCTCTAATGAGTTACTGATAGTAGAAAAATCAATATCAAGTTCCTGTCCAACAACAATAGCTGCTAACAGGTTGGATACATTATGGATTCCAGGCATATTTATCCCTATCTTCCCAAGATCTCTTCCCTTCCAATAGACAGAAAGAGTTGTATGTAGTCCTGAAAAGAGGATATCCTTTGCTGTATAATCTGCCTCTGGAGAGAGACCATAGGTAATATACCTCTTTTCTACCTCAGGTATAATATTCTGTATATGTTCCTGATCTATACATAAGACCGCTACACCGTAAAAGGGTATTCTATTTATAAACTTAATAAATGCCTTTTTTATATTCTTTATATCCCTATAATAATCAAGATGTTCCCTATCAATGGTAGTAACTACAGCTATAGTGGGAGATAAACTTAAGAAAGATCCATCACTCTCATCCGCCTCTGCTACTAAGAAATTACCCTGCCCTAGTCTTGCCCCGCTACCAAGACTGTTAAGTCTTCCTCCAATAACCATTGTAGGATCCAGTCCCCCCCCTGCCAGTACAGTAGCTATCATAGAGGTAGTAGTAGTCTTTCCATGGCTCCCAGCAACAGCAATACCATATTTCAATCTCATTAACTCTGAGAGCATCTCCCCTCTCGGGATAACAGGTATTGATCTTTCCTTTGCTGAGATTATCTCTACATTATCAGATCTTACGGCTGATGAAACCACCACTACCTCTGATCCATTTATATTAGAAGGAGAATGTCCTATAAAGACCTCTGCACCTATATCACACAGATGTCTAATCCCCTTTGAATCATGAAGATCAGAACCACTAACCTTGTATCCGCTATTTATAAGGACCTCGGCAATCCCACTCATTCCGACACCACCAATACCTACAAAATGTACATGTCGAGTCTTTCTAAACAAAACCCACCTCCGTTAGTTAGGAGTTATAAGTCATAAGTTAATTTGTAGCACATCTCTACTATCTTACTCCCTGCATCAGGATTACCTAATCTTTTGCTCTCTACCTCCATCTCTTTTAACCTTTTTCTGTCCCTCATCAGGGAGATAACACCCTCTGCCAATAGCTCACCAGTGAGATATGAATCCTTTATCACCATAGCAGCCCCTTTTTCCTCCATATATCGGGCGTTTATCTCTTGATGATTATTAGCAGCGTATGGAAAAGGGATAAGTATTGCACACCTTCCACAGGCTGTTAGCTCTGCTATCGTTGTAGCACCTGCCCTGCAAACAACAAGGTCTGCTTTCCTATAATTATCTGCCATATTAAAGATAAAAGGTCTTATATCTGCTGAGATATCCCTTTTACTATACTCCCCTTTAACAAAGGGAAAATCCTCTTCTCCTGTTTGATGGATGATATGAATCTCATCCTTAATATCTGAAAATATATCAAGGGTATCAACCATAGCTAAATTAATCTTATGAGAACCTTGACTGCCACCAAAGACAAGGAGTGTGAATCTATCTCCTCTTTTTTTCTCTATATCTTTATCAGTCTCGTTAGAAGTGAAACTTCTAATGGGATCAGAATCAAGGTTATAAAACTCACTCCTTACCGGATTCCCTGTAAGGGAGATCTTTTTTTTCGGGAAATATATCTCAGATCCCTGAAAGGAGATCGCAATCTTATCAACAAACCTTCCAAGTATCCTATTTGTAATACCAGGAAATAGATTCTGTTCCTGGATAACAGATGATATCCCCAATAACCAGGATGCAAGGATCAGAGGTCCTGCTACATATCCCCCTACCCCGATAACGATATCTGGTTTGTAACCCTTTAGTATGAGAAGAGACTGGACGGTCCCTATTGGTAATATAAGAAGAGAAATGACCGTCCTCAAAGAGAACCTCCCTTTTAATCCCCCTACAGAGATACTCTTTAGATTAAATCCCTCTTTCGGAATTATATCTCTCTCAATCCCCCTTTCTGTACCTACAAAGAGTATACTGGTATTTGGATCCCTCTTAAGGAATTCCCTAGCAATAGATATACCTGGATATATATGACCTCCTGTCCCACCACCAGCTATAACTACCTTCATTCAATCTATTTCTCCAGTGGGGATCGGTTTCGGGAGAGACTCCCGAAACACAAAATCAACAATCTAAAATAATTTCTCTACACAACATTCTCAGATATATTCAACAACATCCCTATACTGATCATGGAAACTATCAGAGAAGACCCTCCTAAACTGATAAATGGGAGAGGAATACCCTTTGTCGGAAGGAGTCCAACTACAACACCCATATTAATAATAGCCTGAATCCCTATCATCATGGTTATCCCAAGAGAGAGATATGTTCCAAAGAGATCCTGAGACCTAATGGATATCCTGACCCCCCTCCAGATAAGGATAGCAAAGAGTATTATTATACTAACAGTACCTACAAAACCTAGCTCCTCCCCAATTACTGAAAATATAAAATCTGTATGAGGTTCTGGTAGATAGAACAACTTCTGTTTACCTTCTCCTATACCAAGTCCTAATATATTTCCCCTCCCAAGGGCCAGAAAGGATTGGATAATCTGAAATCCTGAGCCCAATGGATCATCCCAGGGATTCAGAAATGCCAATATCCTTATCTTCTGATAGGTAACCCCTGTAACCCCTAGCACAGTTACACAGAGGAAGGGAATGATCATCAGAAAAGAAAAGAATATATATAAAAAACGGACACCTGCTACAAAGAAGAGGGTAAAGACAACCATTAGAATAATAAGAGCTGTTCCAAGGTCGGGTTGAAAGAATATCAGTAAAAAGAAGAGACCAAGTATCGCAAGGTTAGGGAGATACCCAAAGGTAAAGTCTTGTAATTTGTCACCATTCTTTACCAATGAATGGGCTATGTAGAGTATCAATGTAGATTTGGCCAACTCTGATGGCTGAAAGGAGATGGGACCTAGATGGAGCCATCTCCTTGCCCCACCTATTTCTCTACTAAACTGAGGGATAAGGAGGAGTATCAACAGTACTACTGTTATAAATATCGCGGGATAGGTAAGCTTACGAATAATCCTGTAATCTAATCGTAATATCAATACCATCAAAATACTTCCCATAGCCACCCATATCGCCTGCCTCTTCAAGAAGAAATAAGGGTCATTATATCTTTCCATGGCTATAATGGCACTAGAGCTATAGATCATCACAATTCCTATCCCTATAAGGAGTACCGTGGTAATCAATACGATTGGATCAAGTCCCTTCTTTAGAGGCATCTTACTATCTCCTTAAAACTATTACCCCTATCCTTATAGTCCCTGAACATATCAAAACTGGCACATGCAGGGGAAAATAAGACTACATCCCCTGGCAGACCCATTGAAAAGGCAGTATATATCGCATCTTTCAGGCTATCCACCTCTACTATCAGCTCCTTTAAATCATTTAAAGCCGATTTTATCTTATCCTTTGCCTCACCAAAGAGGATCAACCTCTTTACCTTTTTCTCTATTACATCCTTCAACAGAGAATAGTTGCTCTCCTTGTCTCTTCCACCAGCAATAAGGAGGATCGGATCATCAAAGATCTGAATAGCCCTTATAGCAGCCCCTACATTAGTAGCCTTTGAGTCATTGATGAACTTGATCCCTTCTACCTCTCTTACAAATTCTATCCTGTGCTCTAATCCCTTGAATCTGGATATAACCCGGAGTATTGCATCTATATCTATCCCGCATACCGCACAAACAGCAGTTGCAGCTATTATATTATCTATGTTGCGGATCGTATCAACCCATAGATCGCTAATAAAGGATATCTTTTGCTCTGTTCCATTTAACCTAATGATCATCTCTCCTCCCTTGATAAATACCCCTTCTTCAACATCCTCAACAGTACTGAACAAGAGCTTCTTTGCCTTACCCTCAGAGGAGAGACCGTAGGTAATCGGATCATCATAGTTAAGTACAAGATAATCCTCTTCTGTCTGGTTCATATATATCCTCTTTTTCAGATTTATATATTCATCGAAATCTATATGTCTATCAAGGTGATCAGGTGTAATATTGAGGATCACCCCTATATATGGTTTGAACCTCTCTATCCCCTCTAGTTGGAAACTACTTATCTCAGCTACTATAAAATCCTTTCCCCTCCATTCTGATACCCTTTCTGAAAGGGGAAATCCGATATTCCCACCAAGGGCTATCTCCTTACCACCTTCTAAGAGGATATCAGCTATGATAGAGGTAGTGGTTGTCTTACCATTGGTTCCGGTAACAGCGATTATGGGTGACTCTGCAAAGAGATATGCCAATTCAACCTCACTTATTATATGCACACCAGCACCCCGTGCCTTCTCAAGTACAGGGATCCTCATATCAACACCTGGGCTAACAACCACAAGATCAGCACCTAAAATATCCTCCTCTGAATGTCCAGAGAGTCTGAGAGCTATCCCCTTATTAAGTCTTTTTATATTCTCTTCTAGATCCTCTTCACCCCTTATATCGGTTACTGTCACAATTGAACCTATTTCAGATAAGAGATTCGCTGCAGCAATACCACTCTTACCAAGCCCTATAACTGTAATCTCCTTATTTAAGAAATCCATAATTTTTAACAGGCAGGATGCCTGTTCTCCAATAATCCTTTAATCATCTTAATTTCAATGTACTCAAGGCTAACAAGGCTAATACTAAGGCTATGATCCAGAACCTCACTATCACCTTGGGTTCCTCCCATCCCTTCTCCTCAAAGTGGTGATGCAGTGGTGCCATCCTGAATATACGTCTACCCTTCGAGAGTTTAAAATAGACCACCTGCATAATCACAGATAGTGCCTCTATTACAAATAGTCCACCTATAAGTATTAAGATAAGTTCGTGCTTTGAGATAACAGCAATAGTACCCAATGCCCCACCCAATGCAAGGGACCCCACATTTCCCATAAATATCTGAGCAGGATAGGTATTAAACCACAGGAATCCTAGACTTGCCCCTAGAATAGCACCACAGAAGATCGTAACTTCACCAGCTCCTTTTACATACTGTATATCTAGATAATTAGCAAAATTGTAATGTCCACTCACATAGATAATAGCGGTATATGCAGCAGTAGCAATTATTATTGGACCAATAGCCAGACCATCCAACCCATCGGTCAGATTTACTGCATTGGATGCCCCTACAACCACCAACATCACAAAGGGTATATAAAAAAGACCGATATCTGGCCTCACCTCTTTAAAGAAAGGGATCCCAAGTTTAGTAGCATAAGAGGCCCTTTCAGGGATAAGGTATATAAGGACTATTGCAATACAGAGGGCTATAGATATCTGGACAACAAACTTTTCCTTTGCACCTAATCCCAGAGATCTCTTCCTGGCTACCTTAAGGTAATCATCAGCAAAACCTATAAGTCCAAAACCAATGGTGGAGAAGATAATCAATAAGATATAGATATTTTTAATATCTGCCCATAGAATTGTAGGAATAAAAAGGGAGATTATGATCAATATCCCACCCATGGTCGGTGTCCCTGTCTTTGTAATATGGGACCTTGGGCCATCCTCTCTGATGTTTTCACCTATCTGATATTCCTTCAGCTTTCTTATCACCCATGGGCCCATAAATAGGCTTATAAGAAAGGCGGTCAGAACTGCATAAGCTGTCCTGAAGGTAATATATTTGAAGACATTGAATACCGAATATGACTCATGTAATGAATATAGTATATAATATAACATATCGAACTCTCTGCTATAGATTTCCATATAACAAATTACACGGCGTTATCAGTCGAAATCCTCGACAGCGTACTACTCAGTACGCCTTACTCGGATTTCTCCCTCTAGCCTTGTGTAATTTATTATCTGAAAATCTATCAAGATAAGACTTTCCCCCTCAATACCTCCCGTGCAACCTCACGATCATCGAAATGTACCATTGTGTTACCGATAATCTGGTATGTCTCATGTCCCTTACCGGCAATAATCACAATATCACCAGGCCTCGCCTTATTTATCCCATACTCTATCGCCTCATGTCGATCGAGGATTACATTGTATTCCCCCTCCCAAGATACCCCCTTTATACCTCTCTCAATATCCTCGACAATCTTCTGGGGATCTTCCCCTCTTGGATTGTCTGAGGTAATTATCGTAATATCGCTGTGGGTAATAGCCACCTTTCCCATAAGGGGACGCTTTGTCTTATCCCTGTTACCACCACATCCGAATATTGTAATTATCCTCTTATCGGTTAATCCCCTAGCTGATATAATTACATTTCTCAAGGCATCATCAGTATGGGCATAATCAACTACCACGAGAAAATTCTGGCCCTCATCAAGACACTCAAACCTCCCTGGAACCCCCTCCATAAGAGTCACCCCTTCTCTAATCTGTTTTAAGGTGATTCCTTGACTTATAGCCACTGCCACTGATGCAAGGATATTATAGACATTATGATATCCTATTAATCTGGACTCTATAGAGGTCTTTCCAATAGGGGTAGATGCAACAAAATGGATTCCATCTCTGGATATCTCGATATCCTCTCCCCGGATATCTCCCCCATTAATACCAAAGGTAATAATCTCTCTATTTCTCTGGGTGGAATCCCCATCTATAGATACCCTCTTTACTATCTCCTTACCCCATTGATCATCAATATTGACTACCCCTCTCTTTAGATTGTAATCAGAGAAGAGCCTCATCTTTGATCGGAAGTAACCTTCTATGGTCTCATGGAAATCTAGATGGTCATGACCTAGATTCGTAAAGAGACCGATATCAAAATCTGAACCAAAGACCCTATTTAACTCCAATGAGTGAGAAGAGACCTCTAATATACAATAATCTGTTTTTATATCCACCATCTCACGAAACAGCCTTTGTAGATCAAGGGATTCCGGTGTTGTCTGTGGAGCAGATAGTCTGCGATCTCCAAAGGTGTACCATATAGTCCCGATAACACCAACCTTAAAACCTGATGATTCAAAGATAGAGCGTATGAGATAAGAGGTTGTTGTCTTCCCATTTGTTCCGGTAATACCCACAATCCTCATCTCTCTAGATGGATGTTCATAAAAATTGTTTGAGATAATTGCTAATGCCCTCCTCGAATCAGAGACAGTAATACCTATTATCTTCTTTGTCTTAGGGATAATATCCTTTATAGGTCTCTCTGAGACAATAGCAACCGCCCCTTTCTTTATAGCCTCATCTATATAATCATGTCCATCCACATTAAAACCCTTGATAGCAATAAATAATGACCTATCCCCTGCCTTGCGAGAATCATAGGCTATCCCTGTAATCTCTGTAATCTCCTCATCAACTTCATGATTAATCTCAATTATATCCACTCCCTTTAGTAAACTATTTAATGTAACCATTTTTAACCGTTATTATCTGCAACTTTATATATCATATTAGAATCCGAGGGAATATTAAGATACCTCCTGACCCGACGCCCTACCTCTCTGAATACAGGGGCAGCCACCTCCCCCCCCCAACATATCCCTTTCGGTTCATCAATCATAACCAATATAATGATATTAGGATTAGTAGCAGGAAAATAACCAACAAAAGAGGCAAGGGATTTATCCTTCCTATATCTCTTGCTCACAGGATCTATCTTCTGAGCTGTCCCTGTCTTACCTGCTACCTCAGTTCCTTTTAATATAGCAAGTCTCCCGGTCCCATATTGAACAACATATTTTAGGATATCTGTCATCTCTCTCGCTGTCCTCTCTGACACTACCCTTCGAACGACCATAGGTGAGAATTCCTTAACTACAAGGCCATCACTCCGGAACGATTCAACAATCATCGGCTCCATGAGAAGCCCCCCATTTGCTATACACGATATAGCAGTAATAAGTTGAATTGGGGTAACAGATATCTCCTGTCCTATAGCGGTGGCACCTATTGATACCTTTGACCAAAGCCTAGGCTCCCTGACAATCCCAATTGCCTCACCTGGTAGACCTATCCCTGTCTTTGAACCAAAGCCAAATTTTAGGATATAACTACAAAACCTCTCCTCACCCAAACGCTGGGCAATATTTATAGCACCAACATTACTTGATTTTCCCACTACCTCTTTGAATGTCAGCCAGTTATAACTTTTATGATCCCTGATTGTAATACCACCTACCTTTATCTTTCCATTCCCACAAAAGAAGAGATCATCACTACTCGCCTTCTTCTCCTCTATGGCCGCAGAGGCAACTATTATCTTAAATGTGGAACCAGGTTCATAGGTATTGCCTACTGCCCTATTTTGCCATAAAAAGGGTTGGTATCGATAAAAGCTATTAGGATTAAAACTAGGGTAGTCTGCCATAGCCAATATCTTCCCTGTATCTGGCTCCATCACAATAATCACTCCACTATCTGCATCTGTCTCAATCACCTTCTTTTTAAGTTCTTCCTCAGCAATATATTGTATTACTTCATCGATTGTCAGGACAATATCAAACCCTTTTAAAGGAGATTGAGATTCACCCTCTGTAAACCCCGCACCCCGGCCACTGGGTGGGGTTTTTGGGGGAAGCGTAATCTTTGTACCCTTCATCTCCGTCCACAGGACAGGGCTTTCCGGGTGCGTGGTAAAGTTGACCCTCCGGCCTAATGCATCCTTTTCAAGGATTATCTGGCCTCGCTCCTCTCTTAAGTAATCATCATAAGAATACTCCAACCCTGCCAAACCATTATCATCCATCCCCACAAAACCGATTACACTGGCAGCTAATTCACGCCTCGGGTAAAACCTCTTGTTTTCTCTTAAGAATCCTATTCCCTTTATATCTGCCTCTTTCACCTTTACTGCTTCATCACTGGTTATCTTTCTCTTGACCCATACAAAATTATTACCTTTCCTTAATCTCTCCAATAGTTCTTCCTTACCTATATTTAGTATAGATGAAAGGATATGGGTAGCATCTGTTAGATTCTCGATCCTCTTTGGATTGGCATAAACAGAATCCACATTGATGTTGATAGCCAATTCCCTGAAATTGCGATCATATATCACCCTCCTATCTGATTGCTGATAAAACATCCTTTTAATCTGTCTCTCTGATTTTTCTAATAACCTATCATGTTCCATTATCTGAAGGGTATACAACCTAATAATAAGTGATAAGAGACATACAGAGATAGATATAAGGATAATATATATACGGATCTCTATCTTCCTTCTTCTCTTTCTTGTCTCTTTCTTTGTCATCTTCTATTCAGCATGAGGCTTTCTTCTTTAATGATAGCGATCTGATCATCATTCGGAAATGTCATCCCTAGTTTATCTCTTGCTATCCTCTCAATATGTGATAGGGATTTAAGACTCTCTATCTCCAACCTTAACTTCCTATTGTTTTGTATCAATCCCTTATGTATATTTTCTGCCCTCTCAAATTCATACCCCATTCTTACTATCCGCACA
>JACRGM010000155.1 GCA_016212345.1 Nitrospinota bacterium | reverse complement strand
TCGGATTTCTCCCTCTATCCTTGTATAATTTATTATCTGAAAATCTATAGTATCATCATAATTTTGCTTTTTAGAAAGGTTAGATCATGCTGGGGCAGGGTCGCATCTTCAAAAATTATTTATTTACAGCGGAGAGATCAATTCATGCCACCTGAAGACTGAGTCCCTCAATCCTTGAAGCTCTTAATTTCTCAACTCTTACATAAACTATTGCCTGCCCGGGTTCTTTATTAGCTTCAGCAAGTTCTATATTTTTCCCTGCAAGTTCTTTGTCATATTCAGGCACTATTACAATCAAGGCATTATCAGGAATTTTGTCTTCTATCTCAGGATGTTCAAGAAGATATAATTCAAATTCTGTAGAAAGCTGTTGATTCTTTCTAAATAATTCTTCTCTTGTCATGTTTTCATCCTCCTAAAATACCTATCTTTATCCTAATTAGGCTATAGGCTATAAGAAACCGCTTTTGAATGTCAGATTTGTAAATAAAATTATAGGCACAAAATGAGAATATTTCAAGTTCAAAATCCCCCAAAATTGTCTCTGTGGGGAGAAGTCGAGTAGAAACTTGTCTCGCAGAGATCATTTTGGGAGAAATAAAAATCTTCATGGAGCACAATTTCTGTGCTCCATTCATAGACAGGATCGGGATAAAACATCTTAGGCTCAGGATCACATAAGTAATCGTCAACTTTTTTATGAGAACAATGAATCCCCTTCCATATCCTCAGGCTTGGGTATTTCAAGGCATCTTAATATGGTTGGCGATATGTCTATTAAGCTAGGAGAGGGGATAGATATCCTTTGATTTATAAGTAGAATCCCGGGGACATAATAGGGATCAACCAAATGATCTCCAGACCATTTTTTTAGATTGTCTTCAAAGATTTTTCCTATTGTACCACCAACAGCGGTCTGCCAGGATATGCGATAACCAGGATGGAATCCAATGATCAGATCAGGTGCCTTATCAATAAAAGGGCCTCTATATATATCTTCTCTAAGGTAGACATCTTTTATTACAGGCCTATCTGTCCTAGGATCTTTTAACCTTATCAAGGCCTCTCTGATCTTCCTTTTTAGTGCATCAGCCTCATCCCCCGGCCTTACAATCCCCTTTCCTTCCCTATCTCGAAGATTAATATAGATACTGGAGAATCCTAATGCATAGGCCTTTGTCCTTTCCCAGACAACATTCTTGAATAATCCATCTTCTCCATCGCCTCTGGATCTATCTAACACCATCAGTCCATTCTCAACTAACCACGAGTTTAAGTGCACTCCCCTCCTAAAGGAGGTGAATCCATGGTCTGAAAGGATAATAATGATCGTCCTTTGATCTACAAGGTCAAGTACCTTTCCTAAGATCTTATCCATCCGTATGTAATAATCCTTAATGACATCTTGATATCTCTTTGCAAACCCCTCTTCATATATAGGATGCTCAGGGTCCCTTGTACTCCAAAAGATGTGTTGTATCCTGTCAGTTGTGTCAAATACAAAGGCAAGTACTCCCTCTTTAAAACGGGCTAATTCATGCAAAAGCATCTTTTCTCGTTCCACCATTATGGTATCACACATCTTTAAGAAGGCCTCTTCATTAAAACAATTATCATTTAAGGCATTTGTATCTTCAGGCATACCAAGGGTAGAATAATTACCGATATCTCGAGCCAGTTCAGGAGCATATTCATCAGGATAGGAGATCAAAAAGGCTGGATCACTAGGGTCTACCTGGATCGGAGAGAGATAAAGTTCTAATTCAGGTCTTATCGATTTTAGATAAAACCTACAAAGGGCAGATATATATCTAAACAGACCGATATTAAACCTCACCTGTATCCAATCACTCCACTCCCCTTCAGGTAGGATAATCTCTTTCCCCTCAATATCTATAATAATCCTTGAATCTTTATCCTCAATCCTGATCTTTAGAGGGAGATGAGATTTATTAGGTCCTGAGATTACTGTCTCGATTGTATGATCATTAGCCTCAATATGAATAATATCTCCCTTTCTCTCCTTCTTTTCTCTTTCTGGAATAACCCGTGTTGTATAAAAGGAGTACCATCCAAGATTCGTCTTTAGATCAGGTACTCCAAGGCCAGAAAGCATACGGCCAGAGATATTATCAGGGGGGAGTGTAACAGGCCATTTGATTACAGTTGTAGGGATATTGGCACGAGAGGTTATGGACCAAAATGGTGTACCTTTGCGTGTTGGCAGAAACATCAAGCCTCTCCGAGCAAGGAGATTTCTAGGATTGGTCTTCATTATTGATAGGCTAGGGAGATAGTCTTCAGGATCTCTGATGATAAAATCAAAGATAGAATGATAGGCTGGATTACTTCCAGTGGCAATTGTAGACCACGCTACAGGGCTTTGAGCTGGATTACTTGTGATCAAAGGCCGATAATCGCCTCTTGCCCTAAGGAGAGAGAAGTTAGGTAATCCCTTTGCCTCCATAAGTCTTTCTAATATATTTGGGTCAAGACCGTCTATACCTAAGAGGATAACCTTGTTTATTTTCGATTTTCGATTTTCGATCTTCGAGTGGTTCATTATACAGGATTCAGATTCAGATTTAGATCTTTAAGACCCTTCTAAAGGTGTTAATTAATAAGATAAAAAACCTCTTGATAGGTCGAAACAGGAAACCAAGAAAGAGTATAATCATAGAAAATAATGGTGCCAGGATAGCAAATATAGAAGATGTTGTGCCCGGGTCTATATATCCATGAGCAGTGCGAGAGGATAAAGATAAGATTAAGCCTATAACAAGTAAAATAATTATCTTATATACCATTATTGATAGAATCCTCTATTCTCGTATTCTCCAAGCCCTATAATGCTCAAAGGAATTCAGCCAATCATTTAGTAATATTCCCAATTCCTTTGCCTTTTGAGGCTCGGTCTTGATAATATTATTCAATTCCTTTGGGTCATCATCTATCTTATAAAGTTCATCTCTCCCATCTGATGCCCATATATATTTATATTCATCAGTGCGAATAGTCTTGAGTTTGCGATTGTAAGATGAAAGATCAGTATCAGGGGCAATCCTTGATAATTTATCCAAGAAGCTATCAAGAACAACATCTTCTGCAATTGCAAATGACAGGCTCTCTTCCTGCGACCTTTGAAGCAAGGTATCTCCTTGTATATCCCCTTTACCATCCCAATCAATCCCAATGATATCTACAATAGTTGGAAATATATCGGTTAATTGAACCTGTCTCCTTATCCTTAGGCCTGGCTTAAAGACCTCTGGATATCGCTTAAAGACCTCTGGATATCGGATGATTAAAGGGACATGTAGTAATGTATCATAGAGACATAGATGATGGGCAATAAGATTATGTTCACCAAAATTTTCACCATGATCAGAGGTAATTATTACAATAGTCTTGTCTAATATCTCTAACTCTTTTAGATAATCGAGGAGCTCTCCTATTCTAAGGTCCAAATATGATATATCTCCATCATAAAGGTCGCTGAGGATCTGAAAATCTTCATCATCCATCTCTATCTTTCCCGAAAGATAGGGATAAGGGATCTGATTAATACCTTTTGCCTTTTTTGTACTTATATCCTTATCAAGCCAACGCCTGAAATAAGGTGTACCGCCATAAGGTCCGTGTGCCTCCATATAATTAATAAAGATAAAAAAGGGGCTCTTTGTATTCTGAGAACTCGCTATCCACTTTTTTACAATCTTGTTGGTTTTATATGCCCCCTCATCCTTCATATTAAGGAGGTTTTGGATATGCCATATAACCTTATTTATCAATAAAAATTCGGATGGATCTCCGACAATGATATACCGTTGAAAGGGATTTATACATTTAAAGAGATCAAAGCCTTGGTCAAAATTGGTTTCAGGTATAACATAAGGGTTATTCGAGAATCCAAATGTCTTATATCCATACAATCTCATCAATTCTGCTATAGTAGTAAACCTATCATCCAGATATAGATGTTCTGCATCCGCCCCATGTTTACTTGGGAACATCCCTGTAAAGATCGAGGCGTGTGCGGGTAGTGTCCACGAGGCAGTTGAAATGGTATTCTCAAATAAGATCCCTTCTCTTGCTATCCTGTCAATGTTTGGGGTGGTATTGCGGTTATATCCATAGCAAGAGAGATGATCTCCCCTCATAGCATCCATTACAATCAAGAGGATGTTTGGCCTCTCTTTTATTAGATGTGAGAATCTTTTAGCCTCCTTGTTTATTGAGGTATCTATTGAGGTATCTTTTGATTCTATCTTGATATCACCACGAGAACTTACAAATAACGATACAAGGATAAAGATAAAGAGTACCCCCCCTGAGAGGATAAAACCAACTAACCTCTTCTTTTTTGCCTCGATAGATCCTCTTTGGAATATAGAGAGGGATAAAAGATATATCCCTACCCATAGGAGAGCAGTAACAACAAGAAGACCTATGTCGCTTAATAGGCTTATAGGTCTCCAAAATTCAGGGAGTAGATTGATATTCATCCATAAGAGACTATATAAAAAGACCAATAATGAAACAAATAACGAGATACAAAGGGCTATCAATCTATCCCTTTTTATACCCTCTTTTATACCCTCTCCCATGATATATAGGATATATATAGTTAACCCACCAACTGGTATACTACATAATATACTAATCAGGGATATCTCAAAGAGGGTGGAAAGCTCAATATTAGCTGTTATTCCAATCATATCAGAGAGGAGTATAGAGACTGTCAATAGGACAAATATCCCGACATATAGTCCTGTTAATTTGGCCTTATTTAAACTGTATCCTCCTATATGTATAAGAAAGGTTATAATAATACTTATAACCATCAAACCCAAAGACCCTATCAATGACCATAATCCTATCGGGTATAAAGAAAGATACAACATATCAAAAAGGGGAAATGGACGAGGTGCATGGTTGAGGATAACGGTGAGACTATCTCTGATACCTAAAAGAAGACCTCCCATCAGTCCTACTATTATGCTAATACCGAGATTTGTTTTAAAATTAAGATTAAGACCTGATCTGTTGTCCTTGTATTTGGATGGCATAAGTTAATTGGTGGAATAAGTTAAACTCGGCTTACAACCTTTAATACTGACAAGCCAGATTTGAAGTAATATTTAAAATCAGCAAAATTCTTTAACTCCATTATCCTTTTTGCTATATATAAGGGGTTAAGATAAAATCTTCTTAACATCTTATTTCTCAACTTAAGTATCTCTTTTCCTGTAAAATGATCACTTCTCCATGGGATCTCCTTTTTTGAAAAGGCAAGGAAAGCATCCCAACTTATATCTTCCTTAAGATATCCCTTCTCTTTATATAGGTCATATAATTTTGTCCCTGGATATGGGGTCTCCATTGATACTACCATTATATGAGGATCGATCTTTTTAAGGAGCTTCATCGACATATCAAAATCCTCTTTTGTCTCTGTCATATACCCCACTATTATGAAGGCCTCTGTGATAATACCTACCTCTTTAGTCTTTTTAAATGCCTCAATAACCTGCTCTATAGTTATACCTTTGTTCATGTGTTTTAAGACACTGGGAGAGCCGCTCTCAACACCATAGGCTATCTTTATACATCCTGCCTTCTTCATTGCCCTCAACATCTCTTCATCTATAGTATTGACACGACTATCACAATCAAAGGTAATATGAGGATATTTATGCATCCTTTCACAAAACTCCATAACCCTTTCCTTTCTAAGGGTAAAGAGATCGTCATTGATCGTTATATGCTTGAATCCTAATCTATCTATAGATTCTATCTCTTCCATTACACTATCAATGCTTCTAAATCGATATTTTCTACCCAGGGTGAGATGGGCAGCACAAAAGGTGCAGTTAAAAGGACATCCCCTAGATGAGAATAGTACTGTAGACCTTTTAGAGATACCTACTGAACTTGCACCACTGTATTTATCTAATTTTAAAAGGGTCCTATCAGGGATAGGTAAGCTATCCATATCTTGTATATATGGACGGGGTTTATTATGGAATATCCCCTTATCGGTTTTATAAGATATCCCTTCCACATCCTTCAAGTCTGAATGGTTATCTAAACACCTAACTACCTCCCTTAATGTCTCCTCACCTTCTCCTCTTATCAGAATATCTGCAGGGGTCTCACGGAGAGACTCTTCAGGCATTATCGTGGCATGTGCTCCACCTAATATAACCTTTGCCCCTATCTCCTTTCCAACATTGGCTATCCTTACAACCGTAAGCATTGTTGGCGTCATAGTAGATATACCAATAATATCAGGTCTTTTATCTTTTAAAGAGGATATCGCATCTGGTTCAACCTCTAGATCCATGATCTCTACTTCTACATCATCCTTTAAAAGATAAGAGGCCAGATAAAGAGAATTTATAGGATGATGTCTACCTCCTACATTCTTTAATGCCCCAAATGAGATATCAGGTGGTCTTACAAGTATTACTTTCATCTTAACCCCTTCCTTTTATATTTATATAACGTCCAATCAATCTCTTCATCACCATACCACCGGTCCTACATATTCCCAAAAAATCAGAGATTGAATCAGCCTTCAAGAAAAAGGTATTAATCTGTCTAAGCATAATCCTGGGTCTGAGATAATATCCTGTATATGCCTTATTAATCATATTATTTAAGATTGAAGGCTCTATCTTACATTGCTCCTGTTCATAGGCCTCTGTGCCACGAAATGGCAAAAATCTATGATAATCAAGAAGATCGCTATCAATCTCCTTACTAAATCTTATCGTTTCCTCTATAGTCTCCTCATTATCTCGAGGAAGTCCTAATATATAACATGTCCATGTAAGTATACCAGCCTCTTTTGTGAGACTTATTGCCTTTAGGGCCTGTTCCTTGGTGATATCCTTTTTAATATATCTTAATATCTCATCATTCCCGGATTCTATCCCATAAGTAATTACCTTGCATCCAGCCTCTTTCATGGCCTCTGCCATCTCTCTGTCTATTGTATTCACACGGGAGTTAGAATACCATGTGATCTTTAATCCCCTTTTTATAATCTCCCTGCATAGATTCATTATCCATCTCTTATCCGCAGTAAAGGTATCCCCTCTAAAGAAAAAACGGGATATATTAAAATCTGTAATACAAGATTGTATCTCATTTACAACATTATCTACACTACTATATCTAATCTTCTCACCATTCAACATCCTACTAAGACAGAATGTGCATTTGAAATTACACCCCCTTGAGGCCTGTATTGTAGTAAAAGGCTTACCACTTGCAGGATCTCTATATATATCATTTTTGATTAGATCACGGGATGGAAAAGGGAGAGAATCAAGATCATTATTAAACTCTCTATCGTCATTCCTTATTATCCCATTGCCGTTTGGAGCAGTAATACCTTTTATCTTTTCCAGTGGTACCCCCTTGAGTATCTCTTCGAAGGTAATCTCTGGTTCTCCCCTGATTATATAGTCAATAAAAGGATATCTTTTTATCAATTCAGTATCATCTATCGTTGAGATGTAACCAAAAGAAATCGTCTTTACCCCTCTTTGCTTTGCCTGTTTTAAGATATACAGATCATCTTCTAATGTCTGCAAAGAGAGATTAGATACAACATAGTCGAAACCTTGATCTAATACCTCAATACATCTTCTCTCTGAAACCCCTTCGAAGGGGGCGTCTATTATAGTTGTTTCATGCCCCTCTCTTTTGCTGATTGCCCCTAGATACATCAGATTAATAGGTGGAAAACGCATCCCAACTGTAAAATCCTTTGTATCGACCTGACAGCGATCTGTTCTAGATATCTTTATCTTGGATGGGGCATGAAGTAACAATATCTTCATGATATGGAACCTTCCTCTGAAAATACCGTTTTCACGGCAGGCACATAGGCCTGCCCCTACTTCCTTATATTATAGATTTCCATATAACAAATTACACGGCGTTATCAGTCGAAATCCTCGACGGCGTACCGCTCAGTACGCCTTAGGCACTACGCAGAAATAACTTGCACATCTGGCTTGTCTTTTGTTC
>JACRGM010000154.1 GCA_016212345.1 Nitrospinota bacterium | reverse complement strand
TCAGGTAATCTGGCCAATATCAATACAACACGTACCATAGAAGGTGGACCATATCGGCGAAGGGATGTGGTATTTGCCCCTGCATCTGTTTTAACTACATTTAGGGATATATTTCAATCAGAGATAGCGAATAAGATCCTTGGGGTAAGGATTGTTGATATAGTTAATGATAAGAGGGAGCCTAGACTTGTATATGATCCCAATCATCCTGATGCTAATGAACTTGGGTATGTTGCCCTTCCTAACATAAATCTGATAGAGGAGATGGTCAATATGCTCTCAGCTACCCGTTCATATGAAGCGAATGTGACCGCTATTAATGCATCAAAGGGTATGGCACTCAGGGCACTTGAGATAGGGAAATAGGGGTAACCAATGTTCGAATCAATAAAAAAGGTTTTATCCCAGTTGCAATCTAGATTTATGGCTCTTCCTATAGGGAAGAAGGTTATAGTCTTGACAGTCGTAGCCGTAATAACGGCTGGTTTAATAGTAATGATAATATGGGAACAGAAACCCGAGTTTCACATATTATATTCTAATGTATCATCAGAAGATATGGGACTGATTGTTGAGAGGTTAAAGGAGGAGAGGGTCCCTTATCAGTTAACCGCTGGTGGTACTGCTGTAATGGTGTCATCAGATAAGGTATATGAGGTAAGGATCAAACTTGCAGGTGAGGGGCTTCCCCATGGTGCAGGTGTAGGATTTGAGATATTTGACAAGACGCAGATGGGTATGACTGAATTTGTTCAGAGGTTGAATTATCAGCGTGCCTTGCAAGGTGAACTTGCCCGTACCATAAACAGTTTTGAAGAGGTAGAATATTCACGGGTTCATATTGTTACACCAGAGAGGTCTCTATTTGTAGGAGAGGAGCGTAAGCCGACAGCCTCTGTGGTTCTAAAGCTTAAAGGAGGAAAGAGATTAAAAGAGGGTCAGGTTCAGGGTATACTACACCTTGTTGCCAGTAGTGTGGAAGGTATAGACCCATCAGATGTTACAGTAGTGGATATCCAGGGTCATGTATTATTTGGTGGGGAGAAGGAAACCTTTATAGGGAAACTCACTACTACACAAATGGAGTTTCAGCAGAATATAGAGAGGGGTCTAGAGAACAAGGTACAGACTATGTTAGAGAATGTCATTGGACAGGGTAAGGCAATTGTTAGGGTAGCTACAGAATTAGATCTTCAGCAGATTGAAAAGACAGAGGAGAGTTATGACCCTGAGGGACAGGTTATCAGGAGTGAACAGCGGGCAGAGGAGAAGTCTATAGGAGAGGGGCTGGGTATAGGAGGGATTCCAGGGGTAGCATCGAATATCCCACCAGGTCAAACATCATCTAATATAGCAGGTACACCTTCTAAGGGTGAGAAGTTAAATGAGACGATAAATTATGAGATAAACAAGGTCACTAAACATATTATAGAACCAACAGGAGAGATCAAGATACTCTCAGTAGCAGTTATGATTGATGGCACCTATAGTGAGGATAATAAATATATCCCTAGAACCGCAGAGGATATGAAGAAATACGAGGATATAGTCAAGACAGCAATCGGTTATAATAAAGAGAGGGGAGATAAGGTGGAGGTGGTCAATGTCCCCTTTGAATCTATCCGGAGATTATCAGAAGAGAAGAAGGAGATTGAAGCGGAGTCTAAAAAGGGGAAATGGATTCTTATTGCAAGATATGCAATTATAGGTATTGTTATCTTATTACTCTTCTTTTTAGTTTTACGGCCAATTACTATGTGGATAACTACAGTTGTAGAAAAGAGAGGGGTTGAGCTTCCGAAGACAGTAGCAGAAATGGAGGCTGATCTTGGGGCAACTATGCCTGGTTTGGGGAAGAAGGAGATCAGGAAGAAGATTCAGGAGATAGCTGAGAAGAGCCCTGATACCATGGCAGAATTAATACGGAAATGGTTGAGGGAAAAATAAAGAGATAATATGGTAGAGAAACATACTGGGCCAGAAAAGGCGGCTATATTACTGATCTCATTAGGTGAGAGACTTGCCTCTAAGGTCTTACAACAGTTAGAGGAAAAAGAGATACAGACAATAGGGCATTATATAGCATATCTTGATAATGTCTCTGCTGATACAATAGATGAGGTAGTTGAGGAATTTTATAAAAGGGTTACATCAGGAGGGATCGGTATAGTAAGTGGTGGAATGGATTATATTAGAAAGGTATTATCAAATATTACTGATCCGTCAAGGGTGAATGAGATAATGAATAATATCTTTAGCCCGGGTAGTGAGGTGAGTATGGGTGGTGGATTTGAGATTATCAAACACCTTGATGCAAAGACTATATCCGATTTTTTGAGGAATGAACATCCACAGACTGCTGCGATTATCCTATCCCATATGGAGTCAAGACATGCAGCCACTATATTGAGAGAATTGCCTGAGAAGAATAGGGGTGAGATAGTTATGAGGATAGCTACCACAGATAAGGTTGTACATAGTGTCCTAAAGGAGATAGATGAGGCATTAGAGGCAGAGTTCAGGGCATCAGGGGAATCAGGGGGTGTTGGAGTGGGGAGAAAGATAGGTGGGATTAATACTGCTGCAGAGATATTAAACCAGATGGATCATACAACAGAAAAGGGTATCCTTGCTGAGGTAGAAGAGAAAAATTTGGATTTAGCCGGTGAGATAAAACATCTTATGTTTGTCTTTGAAGATATTATTAATGTGGATGATCGTGGGATACAGACAATACTTAAAGAGATTAGTAGTGAGGACCTGGTGATGGCATTAAAGACCGCAAGTGACACCCTTAAGGATAAGATATTCAGGAACATGTCTGAAAGGGCGGCGATTATGGTGAAGGAGGATCTTGAGGTAATCGGACCTGTAAGGCTCAGTGATGTAGAGAAGGTGCAACAGAAGATTATACAGACAGCTAAAAGATTAGGTGAGGAAGGGAAGATTATGATTAGGGGAGGAGGAGAGGAATTTGTCTAATATCCTAAGACCCCCTGATCAGAAAGATGGTTCTGTAAAATCCTATATTATGCGGAATATCAGTAAGGAGGGGGTATCCTTTAATAAGGAGCGACAGGAGCGGTTATTTAGACCTTATAACTTTGATGGAACTGAGTTGAGCCCTTTTAAGGCCAAGAAAGAGGGGTTCCATAGAGAATTAAATGAGGTAGATGTTGAGGCTGAGAGGTATATTGAAGAGGCAAAGGGAAAGGCAAAGGAGATGGAAGATGAGGCTTATAAGAAGGGGTTTTCTGATGGTAAGAAGGAAGGTATTGAAATAGGTAGAAAAGAGGATAGTGAAAGGATTGAACCTGTCCTTGATAGCTTCAAGAAGGGAGTTGAAGAACTCTCGATATATAGAAGAGAGATATATGAGAGGAGTGAGGGAGAAGTATTAGAGCTTGTATTATCAGTAGCGAAGAGGGTTATCCATAAAGAGATCTCCTTAAGTAGAGATGTCATATTGAGTGTGATTAGGGCTGCAATGAAGAGTGTATTGAGTCAGGATAAGATAACTCTCAGGGTAAATCCTGGTGATCTCGAGATTGCGATGGCGAGCAAACCTGACCTCAAAGGTCTTGTTGATGATATCAATAATATCTCTATTAAGGGAGATGAATCAATATCCAGGGGTGGGTGTATCATAGAGACAGACCATAGGACTATAGATGCCAGAATAGAACAACAGATTAAAGAGATTGAGGAGATATTGAGGAATAATGTATCCAGTCATAGACTTTAAAAGATACCATTCTATATTAAATAGATCTTATCCTATAAAGGTTAATGGAAAGGTGAGACAGGTAGTAGGGCTGGTTGTAGAGGCCCATGGTCCAGATTCCTCGGTAGGGGATCTATGCGAGATCTATCCTGAGGGGAGCCTCTATCCTGTCAAGGCAGAGGTGGTAGGTTTTAGAGAGAATAGTCTCTTACTTATGCTGTTAGGTGAGACTCGAGGTATAGCCCCTGGTAATAAGATAATTGCTAAAGGGGATAATGCGATAGTCAAGGTTGGTGATGGATTGTTAGGGAGGGTGATAAATGGGCTGGGGGAGCCGATAGATAGTAAGGGCCCTATTATAGGGGAGGGGGAATATCCTATTTATTCTATCCCTATCAATCCTCTTCACAGGAAAAGGATCACTCAGCCGATTGATATAGGGATAAAGGCCATAAATGGACTCCTATCTTGTGGTAAGGGGCAAAGATTAGGCATACTATCTGGAACTGGGGTAGGGAAGAGTGTAATGATGGGGATGATTGCCAGGAATACCTCTGCAGATGTAAGTGTGATTGCCTTGATTGGAGAGAGGGGTAGAGAGGTAAAGGAGT
This sequence comes from Nitrospinota bacterium, assembly GCA_016212345.1. Taxonomy (GTDB): domain Bacteria; phylum Nitrospinota; class Nitrospinia; order SZUA-224; family SZUA-224; genus SZUA-224. The sequence continues at coordinate 1,301 of JACRGM010000154.1, read as the reverse complement.
TTATAGAGAAGAACCTTGGAGAGGAAGGTCTAAAGAGATCAGTAGTGGTTGTTGCTACATCGGATCAACCACCTTTAATTAGGACCAGAGGGGCATATCTTGCTACCGCTATGGCCGAATATTTTCGGGATAGGGGAAGGGATGTTGTATTTATGATGGATTCTATAACCAGGTTTGCCCTGGCCCAGAGGGAGATAGGCCTATCTATAGGGGAACCGCCTACTACAAGGGGATTTACCCCCTCGGTCTTTGCCAGTCTCCCTAGACTCCTTGAAAGGGGAGGGACCTCTTCGGGTGATGGAAGCATTACAGGATTGTATGCTGTACTGGTAGAGGGGGATGATATAAATGAACCAATATCTGATGCAGTTAGATCAATATTGGATGGACATATAGTATTATCCCGTAAGCTCTCTGCTATGAACCATTATCCTGCAATTGATATACTATATAGTATAAGCAGGGTGATGATAGATATTGTATCCCCTGAGCATATGAAAACGGCAAATCGTCTTATAGAGGTATTGGCTACTTATAGGGAGGCAGAGGATCTTATAAATATAGGTGCATATGTCAAAGGGAGTAATCCAAAGATTGATTATGCCATAAAGATGATTGAACCTATCAATGATTTTCTGCGACAGGGTATATATGAAAGGTCGAGTTATAATGAGGATGTAGAGAGACTTAAGGCGTTATTTAAGTAATGTTTAAATTCAGGCTCGATGGGGTATTAAATTATCGCAGACAGATCGAGGATGATCTTGAGAGGGGGTTAGCAGATATTAATAGACTTCTCAAGGTAGAGAAGGAGAGGCTTATCTCCTATAAAGATGAGAGGGGTAGATATCAAAGAGAGTTCTACCATAAGCAGGTTGATGGTATAAGTATTGATGAGATGAGATTGTATCTTGATTTTCTTAATGGATTGGATAAGACGATTCAAGAGCAGGAGAAGATAGTTTCTCTCCTTTTTAAAAGGGCTGATCTCAAACGGGAAGAAGTTATTACCGCTATGAAAAACAGGAAGATACTGGAGACAATAAGGACGAGGAGGTGGGATGAATATCAGCAGAAGGAGAAGAGGGCTGAACAGGCTCTTTTGGATGAGATTGCGGGTAGGGGCAACCCCAACGGATCTCTGATAGACAGTTACAGAAATATATAAAGTTACCTTTTGATCCTTTACATCATTAAAAAATGGGATATACTATCTTTATCATTATCATTATTAATCTCCTCACCTACCCCATAGTATTCCCTGCCTTTGCCCAACAAGAGGTTGTAACCCCAGAGCAAAG
>JACRGM010000149.1 GCA_016212345.1 Nitrospinota bacterium | reverse complement strand
TTCTCAATAAAGGGGAGTTTCTGGATAAAGGAGGTAATGATATTCATCCCCTCAATCTGTTTGCTCATCCTTCCTTTAATATGGAGAAGGGTATAAAGATCTGCGGAAGGGAAGATCTCACATAGTATCTCCAGGCATCTCTCCCCACCTCTCATACCAGTAAGCCAATCATGCACTATTGCTATTTTCAGATTATATTCATTCATGATTTTCTCTGGTTTCTTTCTCCCGCCACTTGCCTACAGTAACATACAAGGCAGGAAGGACGAATCATGACATCTCCTTTTTGGATATTACCTCTTGTAAATTTCCTTATGTAGGTATATTATTATTTTAATTAATCGCCTCTTTTAGTGTTATGATATTTAGATAAATAAGGATATGCTTTATTGAAAGCATGATTATATCATAAATAATAATTATATCATAAATATAATGAAAGACTGTAATATAGATTTCCATATAACAAATTACACTGCGTTATCAGTCGAAATCCTCGACAACGTACTACTTCAGTACGCCTTACTCGGATTTCTCCTTCTAGCCTTGTGTAATTTATTATCTGAAAATCTATAATATAGGAATTTCCACTAACTAAATGGAGTCTAAGGAAAAGAAAAAAAAGATACTTATAGGGATTGCTGATTCACCAAATTCCAGAATAGCATCAAATTATGTAAGAGAGATTCTCGGTGGAAAAGAAAGGGAATTTGAGGTGGTCTTATTCCATGTTATACCAAAGGCTAAATCTGAGGAAGAGGCGAAACTGAGGAGGATCTCCGAAAGAGAGGGGTTAAAGATAATAAAAGAGACACTTCAAGAGATAAAAAATGATTTTGTTAATTCTGGCATTAGCCCAGGATCAATCAGGATTGTGGTAGAGGAAGGTAAACATGAGACTGTTGCTGAAGGTATCCTTGATTACCTTGAGAAGGAGCATTTTCAGACAGTTGTTGTTGGTAGAAGGGGGATTGCCAGATCTGAAGAGTTTCTGTTTGGTAGTGTTTCAAAAAAGATAGTCAGCGAGGCAAAGGGTTGTGCTGTATGGGTAGTAGAGCCCCCTCTGTGATTCAGACATTAGACTGTAGATTTTCAGAGGAAGATCTATATTTTAAAACCTGTTACAAGGAGGTAAGGATTTGAAGATTGTTGTTGTAGGATCTGGTGCTATTGGTTGCCTCTTTGGAGGTCTTCTGTCCAAAGGGGGGCATGATGTGTGGATGGTAGATAAAAACAAAGAAGTGGTTGAGACGATAAAGGAGAAGGGTATCTGTATAGTTACAGATGGAGAGACATTACAACATATACAGAGACAATCTACCCTAAATCCTAGAGAAATAGAATCATGTGACTTTATCCTTTTATGTGTAAAGTGCTTTGATACAGAGGAGGCGGTTCAAGGTATATCTCACCTGATTAAAGGGGAGATACCTCTTTTGACATTACAGACTGGGATGGGGAATATAAAGACAGCAAGTTCTATTATACCCGAAAAGAATATCCTTGGTGGTGTTACCTATAATGGAGCCACGGTTTTAAGTCCTGGACGAATAAGGTATGTAAGTCCGGGAGAGACATATATAGGAGAGATTGATGGAAAAGAGACAGAAAGGGTTCATCATCTCCTTGAGGTATTTAAAGGGTCTGGGATTGAAACCAAGATCTCTGATAATATCAGAGGTCATATCTGGAGCAAGGCGATCATTTATTCAGGGATAAATCCACTTACAGCCATCCTTCGTATAAAGAATGGACAACTTCTTGATAAGATAGAATCGATCAATCTATTGCGTGAGATTATAAAAGAGGGGATTGAGATTGCTGAAAGATCTGGTAGGAGGCTCATCTATGATGAGCCCTATGAAAGCCTTTTTTATTTTTGCAAGAAGACATCAGAGAATCTCTCCCCTATGTTACAGGATATACTTAATAAGAGAAAGACAGAGATTGATGCCCTTAATGGGGCTATTGTGGAGAAAGGTAGAGAGATAGGTATCCATACCCCTGTAAACAGGGCTATTAGAGATATTATAAAGCTTTTAGAGAAATGGGGAGGGTGTGAGTGAATACCAAAATCCCGCTTTATAGATTTCCATATAACAAATTACACGGCGTTATCAGTCGAAATCCTCGACGGCGTACCACTCAGTACGCCTTACTCGGATTTCTCCCTCTATCCTTGTGTAATTTATTATCTGAAAATCTATAGCAGGATTTGAAATCGTCAATTCATCCTGAAATACTGCGTTCTCGGCGATTTTACTCTCAGAAAAGAGGATGCCATGAAGATACCCTTTTTTAAGATGAGTGGTGGTGGGAATGATTTCATCATCATAGATAACAGGAATGGTATACTAAATGGTGATGATATGGGCGGATTTGTGAGGTATGTGTGCCAGAGGAATATCTCTGTAGGTGCAGATGGTCTGATACTGATAGAGAATTCAGGTAAGGTAGATTTTAAATGGAGGTATTTTAATGCCGATGGTGGAGAGGTTGAGATGTGTGGAAATGGGGGGAGATGTGTTTCTCGTTTTGCGTATATCAATGGAATTGCAAAGGAGAGGTTATCATTTGAGACAAAGGTAGGGGTGATTGATGCTGAGGTAATGGGCCGGAGGGTAAAACTTAAGATGCCTCTCCCACATAACCTGAAGACAGGATTTACCATTTCTATTGATGGTAAGATCCACAATCTGTCGAGTATTAATACAGGTGTCCCCCATACAATAGAGGTTGTGGATAACTTGGAGAGTGTGGATGTAGTAAAGATCGGGAGATATATCCGACATCATGAGAGGTTTGAGCCAGAGGGAACCAATGCCAATTTCATGAATATCCTAGACCTACATAATATCTGTATCAGGACATATGAGAGGGGAGTAGAGGATGAGACCCTTGCCTGTGGGACAGGCTCTGTTGCCGGGGTATTAATAGCCTCTATAGAAGGAAAGGTCGAGTCACCTGTCTCTGTAAAGACAAAGGGAGGAGATATCCTGACTATATACTTTAAGAGAGAGGGATTAGGGTTTAATGATCTCTATCTTGAGGGGGATACAAGGGTAGTATATACAGGAGAGCTGTGGGAGGAAGGGTATAATTAATTTTCGATTTTCGAATGTTGATTTTCGATTTAAAGAAAGGGGATGAAATTCTTCTGAATGGATTATCGCTGGGTGGCATGGACAAACTTGTTTGTCCGTGTCTTTATTGGGGCAGGCAAAAAGCTATTTTCAGAGGAAATTTCTATAATCTTAGAGGAGATACAAGATGTTTCAGGGTTCTATTGTTGCACTGGTGACACCTTTCAAGGATGGAAGGGTCGATGAAGAAGGATTAAGAGACCTTATAGAGTTTCAGATAGAGAACAATATCCATGCTATTGTGCCATGTGGCTGTACAGGAGAGGCAGCAACCCTCTCCCATGAAGAACATAAGAAGGTTTTGGAGCTGACAGTAGAATTTGTCAATAAGCGAGTGCCGGTTATTGCAGGTAGTGGTTCGAACTCCACACATGAGGCAGTGGAGTTGACACGATATGTAAGAGATATAGGTGCTGATGGGGCATTGATAATTACACCATATTATAATAAACCCACACAGGATGGCCTTTATAGACATTATAAGGAGATAGCAACCATGGTGGATATACCAATTATCCTTTATAATGTCCCTAGTAGGACAGGGATCAACATGCTTCCAGAAACAGTATCAAGATTATCTGAGATAGATAACATAGTTGGGATAAAGGAGGCATCTGGTTCTTTATCACAGATGAGTGATATCATAGGTTTATGTAGAGAGGATTTTATTGTGTTATCAGGTGATGACTCTGTTACCCTTCCACTCCTCTCTATTGGGGGAAGAGGTGTTGTCTCTGTATCGGCGAATATTGTACCCTCCTATGTAGCACAAATGGTGAACGAATTTAATAAAGGGAATCTCAATGATGCCCGCAGGTTGCACTATAAACTCCGTTCACTAAATGAGGCAATGTTTTTCGAGACAAACCCTATACCTGTAAAGACATCACTCTCCCTGATGGGAAGGATATCAGGGGAATTGAGACTCCCTTTATCACCTATGAGTAAGACGAATCTTGAGAGATTGAAGAAGGTATTGATGGATTATGGATTGATATAACAATGAACGAGGAAGAGATTATGATAAAGGCTATAGTTAGTGGTGCGGCAGGTAGGATGGGGAAGAGTATCATAAATGTTATAGCAAATAGCAAAGGGATAGAGATATGTGGTGGTATTGAGAAGAGGGGGGATAGGACGATTGGGAAGGATATAGGTGAAGTTGCTGGTATAGGTAGATGCGGGATACCTATATGTGATGACCTGAAAGAGATCGTTGATGAATGTGATGTGATTATAGACTTTACAGCCCCTGCTGTATCTATGGAACATCTCAAGATATCTAATAGTAGAAATAAGGCAATAGTAATCGGTACCACAGGGTTCTCCATAGAGGAGCGTAAAGAGATCAATGGGATGTCTGACAAGGTAAGATGTGTAATCTCCCCAAACATGAGTGTAGGGATTAATGTGATGTTTAGATTAATAAGGGATGCCACCTCTATCCTGGGGGAAGGGTATGATATAGAGATAGTAGAGGCCCATCATAGACTTAAAAAGGATGCCCCCAGTGGAACAGCAATAAGGATGGCTGAGATCTTGGCACATACATTAAAGAGGGATTTAGAAAAGGTCGGAGTATACTGCAGGAAAGGGATTATAGGTGAGAGATCAAAGGATGAGATCGGGATACAGACGGTCAGGGCTGGGGACATTGTTGGAGAACACACTGTGATCTTTGGAGGCATAGGAGAGAGACTGGAGATAATCCATAGGGCACAGAGCCGAGATAATTTTGCCCGAGGGGCAGTAAGGGCAGCTATATGGATAGTTGACCAAAGATCCGGGATATATGATATGGAGGATGTGCTCGGTTTATGAGGAGATTGATTGAAGAGCTACTAATAGAGATAGGGGAGGATCCAAAGAGGGAAGGCCTTTTGAAGACACCTGAGAGGGTGGAGGATTCTCTCAGATTTTTGACTAGCGGTTACAAACAGGATGTAAAGGAGGTATTAGATGGTGCCCTGTTTAATGAGAGATACGATGAAATGGTGATACTGAAAGATATAAATCTCTTTAGTATGTGTGAACACCATCTTATTCCATTCTATGGAAAGTGCCATATTGCCTATGTCCCTGATGGCAAGTTACTAGGTTTAAGTAAGCTCCCAAGACTTGTAGAGATCTTCAGTAGAAGGCTTCAGGTCCAAGAGCGACTCACAAGTCAGATCGCAAATTCACTTTATGAGATACTTAATCCTTTGGGTGTGGCAGTAGTAATAGAGGCATTCCACCTCTGTATGGCAATGAGGGGTGTGGAGGAACAGAATGCTATTACTGTTACAAGTTCCATGCTTGGTGTTTTCAAGAATGACCCGCGCACACGAATGGAGTTCATGAACCTGATCAAAAAGGGATAAAGTGTATTAACTTAATGCCCTCTTCTCTTTTAGAAGATCATATATCCCAAACTTCTTGAACTTGTATTTAAGGGTGCTCATCGGGATACCAAGGACATCTGCAGCATCTACCCTCTGCCAGTTTACCTTCTCCAGTGTCTTTAAGATAAAGTTCCTTTCGAATGTGTCACAGGCAAGCTGAAGCACATCAGTGTTATCCTCCTTAATTTGTGAGGACACAATATTATTGTATTGATACTCTATAGGTATATCTTCTGCAGAGATCATATCCCCATCACATATAGCTATAAGCCTTTCTATTAGGTTTTCGAGTTCCCGGATATTACCTGGCCAGTGATAACTACTAAGTATCTCAATGGCAGAATCTGTGATACCCCTTATATTCTTCTTGAATTCTTTATTATATCTATCTATAAAAAAGGTTACCAATTGTAGGATATCCTCTATTCTCTCTCTTAAGGCAGGTAATCTTATAGGGATGATATTCAATCTGTAAAAGAGGTCCTCACGGAATTTCCCCTCCTTGATCCGTTCCTTAATATCTACATTTGTTGCGGCAAGAACCCTGAGATTAACATTTATAGTCTTATTCCCACCTACTCTCTCGATCTCACATTCCTGAATAGTCCTCAACAACTTTGCCTGGAGATCGTATTTTAGTTCTCCTATCTCATCAAGGAAGATAGTTCCTCCATTTGCCAGCTCAAATTTCCCCAAATGTTGTTTTAACGCCCCAGTAAAGGCACCCTTTTCATGTCCGAAGAGGGTACTCTCCATAAGGTGTTCAGGTATTGATGCTATGTTTACAACCACAAAAGGTTCATTACCCTTACAATTCTCTTTATGAATGACCCTTGCAATTAATTCCTTGCCAGTTCCACTCTCACCTGTGATAAGGACTGTAGTATGGAGTTTTGCTACCTTCTGAATAACATCATACACCCTTTTCATCTTTCGGCTCTTTCCTATAATAAAACCTATATCCATATAATGTTCCATTTCAGAGCGGAGATAGAGTAACTCCCTTGAATTCCTCTGCTTTTCTATAACCCTCTTGACTAAATTGGCTACCCCATCGTAACTAAAATCCTTAGTAATATAATCATACGCACCTAACTTCATTGCCTTGACAGCAGTTTCTACCTCCTTTACCACTGTGATCATGATAACCTCAATATACTCATATTCCTCCTTTACCTTCTTAAGTACCTTTATCCCATCCATCCCAGGTAGCTTTATATCAAGGAGTATGACATTTAATTCCCTCTCTTTAATTATCATCAGGGCTTTCTCTCCATCTCCTACCTTTATAACAGTATAATCCTTCTTTAATATGGCCTCAATGGTATCCCTTATACTTTCATTATCATCTACCACTAAGACTGTTGGGCGGGTCGCACACTGTTTCTTATTCATAATACCCTCTCTTTATTTTATAGACCTCTGTAAAACTATTAAGTTTAATGGGATTGTGATTTTGCATTATTAATTTGGAGTTAAATCCATTATTAATAATAAAAGGATAAAAAGTCAAGATATAAATGTACAACCACAGAATCTTTTTCTGTCAAAAAAGTGCAGATTTTTCTGTCAATTAAAAATTAAGTGCAGATTTTTCTTGACAAAACAATTAATACCTGATAAAATATAATCTAATTATAAGAACGGCTGGGGAGTAAGTTTTAGTATAGGGGAGAGGAGCTAATCCCTCTCCCCTAAGTTTAGCATTATTTAGAAGGTATTAAGGAGGTGGAAGCGGATAGAATAAACAAGTAGAATTTTTTTTCTTGACAAGGCGATTGATATTTGATAGAATAGAATATAACCAGCCGAAGGGAGGGGACAAGAAATTTAATTTCTATCCCCTATGTTTAGCTAAACATCCCATATTTATCCTCCTCCTCATAAGTAGTGGAGAGGGAGCAATCCCTGTCCTGGAGATTTGGCTACATTGTTTAACTTTGAATCAAACAGGAGGTTTGTGTCATGAGAAAAAGGATCTATTATTATCTCTTTTGGGCTATACCCCTGGCATTTCTTCTGATACTAGGTGGTATTGCCAATGCTGACGAGGCAATCTCCCTTGGCGAGCCCTTTGAGATCGGTGAGATACCAGAAGACTGGGTAGTTGACAACAACACCGTGGATATCCCCCTCACACTGAATGCAGTGAGTGCAAATAGCACAGGGGGCTGGAGGTTTGACAATCCCCTAAATCGGGATAACATGACCGGTGGTACGGGCTCTTTTGCTAGTGCTGATAGTGAGGTTAGTGCTGAGGCCATGGATACTACTCTAAGCACACCACCTCTGGATCTATCAGAGTATGAGAGTGTATGGCTCTACTTTGACTCCTACTATGATGCAGGAGATGGTACTTCTGATGCTGGGGTAGATGTTGTTGACAGTACACAGGGGACACAACAGGGGATACAGAGCATCAAGAGGATTGAAAGAGGCCAGGCATACGAGTGGGTAGACATCTCGCCCCATGCCGCTGGCAAATCAAATGCGAGGATCAATTTCTCCTATAAGAACAACATCCCCAAAAACGGACAGTGGCAGGTAGATAATGCCATGATACGCTGCGGGAGGCCACCGGTTCAGGGTCAGAATGTCCCTGATATCAAGGTGACCGACTCTGTACCACCATTGACTGATCTTTATATCCCCTTTGGTAATGTAACTGTGGGATCATCATCAGATCAATATGTAATTGTAACCAATGAAAGGGGTTCTGCAGATCTTGATATCAGGTTGATAGTTCAGATAGATCTACTTGAGGAATTTAGTATCATAAGTGACACCTGTTCAGGTCAAACCATATCACCATCAACAGAAAGCTGTACATTCACGATAAGGTTTTCACCGACCACCACCGGCACATTCAAGGAGAAGTTTGATATTCCATCCAATGACCCTGATGAATCGATTGTAACAGTTAGTGTAAGTGGGACAGGGACAGAACAGTTGATACCTGATATCAGTGTAGATAAAAAACGGATATCCTTTAGGGATACAATAATAGGTGATTCATCAAACGAGAAAG
>JACRGM010000152.1 GCA_016212345.1 Nitrospinota bacterium | reverse complement strand
CGCCCTGATGGAACCAATGTCACCGGCACGTGTAATTTGGGTTCCACAGGATTTAATGCTATACTGGATCAGGCAGGAACATACACTATTCGGGTTGGTGAATGGTACAATAACGCGATAATGGGTTATGCACTTGACCTCCAATGTGCTGGTGGACAATGTGCGTGGATTAAACCGGATATTGCTGGTTGTATTAATCTGCAAGGCTCACCATTGGTTGATAGCAATGTTATTCTCAAGCAATCTCTCGAACCCGACCAAACAATCAAGACTGATGCCAATGGGTGTTATAAATTTGACAATGCTGTTTCCGGGAAAAAGTTCAGAGTAATCATCAAAGGGCCAGCAATACCTTAGTAAGAAAAGAGGTAAATCTTTAATGTCTTTTTTAAAAAAAAGAAATGCTCGCAAGAGAGGAAGGATGATAAAAAAGATAAAGGAAGATGATATACTTGAGGTACTGATCAACGAGGTGGAGAGTATGATATGAGATATTCAAAGATGTTGATCCCAACCTTAAAGGAGATACCTGCAGAGGCAGAGGTTATAAGCCATACACTTATGCTCCGTGCCGGATTGATAAGGAAGCTGGCGGCTGGGATATATTCCCTTCTCCCTTTGGGATTATCTGTAACAAAAAAGGTTGAGGATATTATCCGTGAGGAGATGAATAGGAGTGGTGCACAGGAGGTTCTTCTCCCTACTGTCCAGCCAGCAGAGCTATGGAAGGAGAGTGGACGGTGGGAAGAATATGGTAAAGAGCTCCTCAGGTTCAAGGATAGGCATCAGAGGGAGTTCTGTTTTGGGCCAACCCATGAAGAGGTAATCACAGACCTTATAAGGAAAGAGATCAGATCATATCGTCAACTTCCTTTAAACCTCTACCAGATACAGACAAAGTTCAGAGATGAGATACGCCCCCGTTTTGGTATTATGAGGGGAAGGGAATTTATAATGAAGGATGCCTATAGCTTTGATTGTGATGAAACAGGGGCTGATGAGAGTTATAAGAAGATGTATGATACATATTGCAGGATATTTGAGAGATGTGGTCTTAGGTTTAAGGCAGTAGAGGCTGAGACAGGGATAATAGGAGGGAGTTTTTCACATGAATTCATGGTATTGGCAGACTCTGGAGAGGAGGGGGTAGTATTCTGTAATGGTTGTGATTATGCTGCAAATATAGATAGGGCGGAGATAAGGATCGAGGAAAAAGGGAATGAAGGAGAGAAAAAGAAGATGATGATGATGAAGGAGATCAAGAAGGTTAATACCCCTGGTAGAAAGACAGTAGAAGAGGTCAGCAGATATTTAAAGGTGAGCCCCCAAGACCTTGTTAAGACCCTTATCTTTGAGACAGAGAATGGGATAATTGCAGGATTAGTACGAGGTGATCATCAGATCAATGAGACAAAACTCAAGAGATTTCTGGATAGCAACATCATGGTACTTGCAGGGGATGAGACAGTAAAAGAGGTCACAGGTGCACCATCAGGTTTTGCTGGCCCTGTTGATCTAAATATTGCTATATTTGCAGATCAGGGGGTTAAAGGGATGCAGAACTTTATCACTGGTGCAAATGAAATAGATGCACACAATATAAATGTAAATATCGGGAGGGATTTTGAGATAAAGGGATACGGCGATATAAGGAATGTGAGAGAGGATGATAAATGCCCTAGATGTGGTAAGGATATAGATATCAAACGAGGGATAGAGGTAGGACATATCTTTAAATTAGGGACAAGATATAGCCAGATACTCAGGGCTACCTACATAGACTCTAAAGGGAAGGAGCAACTTATAATTATGGGCTGTTACGGGATTGGCGTGGGAAGGACTATATCTGCTGCAATAGAACAGAATCATGATGAAAACGGGATAATCTGGCCTATGCCAATAGCACCATTTCAGGTATTTATATTACCAGTTGATACAAAGGATACCACTGTTATGGAGAGATCTGAAAAGATATATAACTCTCTACTTGATAAGAAGATAGATGTCCTGATAGACGACAGGGATGATAGACCAGGGGTAAAATTTAAGGATGCTGATCTCATAGGTATCCCCATTCAGGTAATAATAGGCCTAAAGAACCTCAGAGAGGGTAATATAGAAATTAAGATCCGCAGGAATGGTGAGATCCTCAAATGGAGAGTTGATACTGTTATTGATAAGATTATGGAGTTAATTTAACTATGAACATAAACCGCATAATCCTTTTATTTCTGTTATTATTCATCCCCTTCTCTTTCTTCTCTGCACAGGTAACAAGTTCTGATGACAAGGTATTTCTTCTTAAATATAAATTCGTTAGAGATGATATCTTAAAGTATAAGATGAACATTGAAAGTACCATTGATGCGATTATAGGAGGAGAAGAACAAAGGGCGAAAAACAAGACAAGTTTTGTATGGACACAGGGGGTCAAGGATGTGGATAAGATAGGCACAGCCCAGATTGAGACCACATATAGATCTGTAAAGGCTAATATAAATGTAGGATTTATGAGCAATATATATTATGATTCCACAGAGGGAGATAGTGATAAGAATCAAAGTATGTTATCTGCCTCCTTTAACTCTATAATAGGCAAAAATTTTATTATTGATGTGGCAAAGGATGGAAAGGTATTATCGGTCTCAGGATTTAAGGATATCCTAGATGGTATTATTACTAATCTCCCTGGTGGTCCTATGAGACTATCTATGGCAGATCAATTCAGTAGATTCTATAACGACAAGACCATGACAGGACTGATCCAGAATGGATTTCAGATCCTTCCTAATGAAGAGATCAAGATAGGTGATTCATGGTCTCGGAGTATGATCATGCCGACCCCAATTACATTGATAAAGATAAAGAGTATATATACCCTTAAGGAGGTTAGATATCTTAAAGGGAAGAGATCTGCTGTTATATCGATTGATACAAAGATAGAATCTGTTAGTGATAAAGAGATGGAGATTTTAGATAGAGAAGAGGGAGGGACAGATTTCTTAATAAATATAAAGAATGGACATGGAGATGGTATCTTTTACTTTGATATAGATAAAGGGAGAGTAGTTGAATCCAGCATTACTGCCGAGTTTGATGTATCTATCAAAAAGATTGAAAAAGATATAGCGTATCTTGATTCTTCAAGAGATGATAAGAGTTTAGGTCTTAACACCGCAGTAGATATGAAACAAAATATCAAGACTAATATCTCAATGGAGCTATTGTAAATATTCAGTTGGTAATAAGAAACCGCTTTTGAATGATAGATTCATAGAAAGAATTATAGGCAGAAAATGAGAATATTTTCAAGCTCAAAATCTCAAAAAATTGTCTCTGTGGGGGAAAATCGGGTAGATATTTGGAGG
>JACRGM010000151.1 GCA_016212345.1 Nitrospinota bacterium | reverse complement strand
TCTGTTTTATTATAGGGGCTATTTTTACCCCAGGTCCTGATCCCTTTTCGCAGACATTGATGGCTATTCCACTTATACTTCTCTTCGAGATCAGTATTATATCAGCAAAGATATTTGGTCATAAAAAGGATAGAAAGGAAGGAGAAGAGGATGTAGTTTATGGAGATTAAAGAAGTTTCGAAAGAGAGAGTAGTTATGGAGATGATCCGTGCTCATATTATTGTCAGTGGGATTGTTCAGGGGGTATTCTTCAGAGCAAATACGAGGAGTAAGGCACAAAAGATCGGGGTTACAGGATGGGTTCGAAATAGACCTAATGGGACGGTTGAATTGATTGCAGAGGGAGAGAGGGAGAGGATCGAGAGATTGATAGAGTGGTGTCATAAAGGCCCACCTGGTGCCTCTGTAAGTAAAGTAGCGGTAAAATGGGAGGAATATTCTGGAGAATTTCATGGATTTGAAGTGAGATACTAGAAGTGAGATACTATAGATTTTCAGATAATAAATTACACAAGGCTAGAGGGAGAAATCCGAGTAAGGCGTACTGAGCGGTACGCCGTCGAGGATTTCGACTGATAACGCCGTGTAATTTGTTATATGGAAATCTATAGATGGGTAAGATCAAATACCCCCCTTCAGCAAAGCTGATTATAAGTATTATCTTCAGGGATGAGGAGATATCTTCTCTGGCAAAGGGAAGACTATATGAGAGGTATGGAAGGATAGACTTTGAGAGTGATATAATACCCTTTGATTTTACTGACTATTATGAAAGGGAAATGGGGAGGGATCTGAAAAGGGGCTTTATCTCTTTCAATGATCTGATAGAGATTGAGAGCCTTCCAGAGATCAAACTCCATACAAATGAAATAGAAACCATGTTTACTGGGGAGGAGGGAGGGCGTCTTATCAATATAGATCCAGGCTATTTATCAGCAGAGAAATTGGTACTATCAACCACCAAGAATTATAATCATAGACCATATCTGGGGAAGGGTATATACGCTGAGCTTGTATATTGTTTTTATAAGGGGTCATTTCACCCTCTCGATTGGACATATCCAGATTATAAGGTCAAGACGAATATAGAGATGTTTAATAGGATAAGGAAGAGATATATGGAACAGTTAAAAATGATGAAGGTTATCTGAATATCTTCTTTATAGTCTCATATGTGAATTGTGCATGGAGAAGGGGATTTAAAAATCTCTTCAAGATATACTGATATGGCATATCACCTGTATAGAGGTGCCATAATAATCTTGATACCTCTTGTTTCTCTGGCTCCATCTGAGATTGCTCATTAATAACCCTATCGAGATAAACAGTAGAAGAGACATCATTTGATGAAATGATCTCATGTAGAAGAAACAATATCTTACCTGCAAGATTATCATAATAGAACATCTTTCTACACCTCTTGTCATAATCCCTCTTGAGTATCTCCTTTGATATCCCATTTTTTAATATTGTCTCTGCTGCAAATAGTGCTGTATAGTAAGCCGATTCTATACCATTTTTCATATATCTTGAATAACTGGCATCACCGATCATTACACAGCGATCTGTATAGGGTTGTTGGGCTGGGGTGACAGGGAGTTTGGGATGGCAGTGACATGTAAATTCCCAATTACTTGGGAGATATCCACTGATCTCAGAATTGATTATCTCATTCTGTAGATCATTTAGGCTTACATTCTTTCCTATTGCAGTGATAGTAGCATTGTCCCCCTTGGGGGTAATAGCAAGGTATTTTATCTTAGGGGATCTTGTAAAGAAGATATGGATCATATTACTGCACTTTTCTCTTAAGTGATCCCTCTCCATCTCTATCTCTGCCTGACAGGAGATCCACATCTTTGGTGGACGATAACCAAAAGGTAGCTTTTTTATAAGCACTGTATTTACACCGAATGCCCCAACTACAAAATCTGCTTCATAGACCTTACTGTTATTTTTACCTTTGCAGATAACTGATACCTTATTTCCATCCATTTTAGGGAATTCTATACCACTAACCCTTTCATACCTAAACTTAACACCTTCCTTTATAGCATGATCTAACAGATACTGATCAAAACTTACCTTTCTCCTCGGGATCATTGCCCATCGGTAAGGACCACCACCACGGAAGACAGAATATATTGATGTAGACGGGTCTTTCTTTATGCAGGCAGAAAAACCCTTTAAATGAAAGGCATATCCCTCAATATCTGCCATCCTAATATCAGATGGCAAGGTTATCCCTATCCTTTCTAATTTTCTTATCAGACTATCCTGGATTACCCCTGCACACATATTACATCCTCTAGGGCCATGATCGCTGAAGTGTTTGCAATCAAATATCAAGATATTGATATCTTTCCCCATCTCTCGGGCTATTTTAAGGGCAAGGATAGCAAAGAAGCTTCCCGCAGGTCCCCCTCCTATAACAGCAATATTTGCACCGCTTTTGAGAGCTCCTCCATTATCCATCAATCTCCCCCCTCCCCTTTTATATTATACATAGAAATGGCAATAGATAGCGAGAAAAATCGTAAATATTCGGTAAAGACGTCGTAATTGATTTTAACCTCTCGTTGCTAAGCTCTGCTTAGCAACGCGTTTGACTAAGAAGCTCTGCTTCTTCTATAGTCAAAGCAGGAGCTTTTGTG
>JACRGM010000148.1 GCA_016212345.1 Nitrospinota bacterium | reverse complement strand
TGGCAGTAAAGACAAGATAATCATTCTTTAATATCATCTTCATGGATTCTCTATGCCCCTCTTCATCATCGATTACGAGGATGTTTGCAGGTTTCATAACTGTATATCCCTCTTTTTCTGGTATCACACTATAGATTTCCATATAACAAATTACACGGCGTTATCAGTCGAAATCCTCGACGGCGTACCGCTCAGTACGCCTTACTCGGATTTCTCCCTCTAGCCTTGTGTAATTTATTATCTGAAAATCTACATAAAATTAATATATTATCAAACCTTCTTACTGTCAACAAAAATCGTATGTTACACTCCTTACAGCCCGTGCCAATGTCAACACATCTACTCTCCCTGCCCCTCCCTTCTTTAACACCATTGCACACTCATTAACTGTTGTCCCTGTTGTAAAGACATCATCTATGAGGAGAATATTCATCTTCCTGATCTCCTCTGGTCTCTTGACTATGAATGTCCCTTTTATATTATTCAGCCGTTCATTCCTACTCAATTTGGCCTGAGGTTTGGTATGCCGGGTTTTTGACAGGTTGTCTGTAATTAGCAGGATATTCAGATAATCCCCTATTCCTCTTGCCAGTATATAGGACTGGTCAAATCCTCGTTCTTTAAGCCTCCTCCTGTGGAGTGGGACATACATAATAATGTTGGGTGGAGGGTGTATATTATTACCGGATTTAATATAATTGATCATCAGAGAGAGAAGATCATCCCCTAGTCTCTTTACACGGTTGTACTTATAAATATGGATCAGCCTCTTTAATATCCCATCGTAATGGCATACAGAGCGGGCAGAATCAAATTCAGGAGGGGTCTCCCTACATCTTCTGCATATATAGTAGCCATTTAACCCCTCTGGTAGATCATAACTAATCTGAAGAGATATGCCACAATAGGAACAGAGAGGTCTTTCTATTAATCTGATATTCCTCCAACAGCCTATGCAGATATCCCCTTTTTTCTCCTCCCCTATGATTGAATTGCAGACCCTGCATCGTCTTGGGAAGGGGATATCCATTACCTTTCTGAAGATAGATATTAGATCCTTCATTTCCAAATGTGACTGTGTATGTGACTGTGACTGTGATAGGGTTCCAATTTACCTTATATAATCAAAAAACACAAATTTTCTTGACATTCTATGTGATAAAATTTATAATAAAAGAGATATTAAAGGTAAAATAAAGGGATATTAATACACTTTTTTATTAACCTCTCAGTGTAGTATAATAAATATGTAAATCTATAGGAGGTTCCAGTGAAAGGTGCTATCCTGGTAGGGGGGGAGAGGACAAATCCAAATCCTTTGTCACTACTTTACCCAACAGCCCTCTTGCCATTACTAAACAAACCCTTAATAGAACATACCATAGAGCTTTATAAGAGGCATGGTATCAAAGATATAGCTATATTAGCTGCCAAGACCCCAAGTCCCTTCATTGAATCTCTAGGCAAGGGGGAAAGATTTGGGTTAAATATCGAATATTTTTTATGTCAATATCCACGAGGTGCTGCTGGATGTCTAAAGAATCTTCAATATTTTGTGACAGATGAGCCGTTGATAGTAATTAATGGGAGTACTTTTATTGATGTTGACTTGGGGGGGGTTATAGATGCCCACATAAAGAGAGGATCATTTATAACAATAGGTGTAGCAAGGAGAAATGAGGATAGCCTCTTATTAGAGAATGTTATCACAGGGCCTACAAACGAGGTCTTAGCGGTAAGTTCTATTCATCAATCATCGAATAGAAGAGAGCTTAGGGTTCCGATCGGTATTTATATCTTAGATCCACATATTCTCGATTTTGTACCAGAGAAAGGGTATTTTGATATCAAGGAACAGTTGATCTCTGTTGTGAGAAAGGCAAATCTCCCAGTTCACTCCTTTGATATTAATGACTATTCAATGGGGGTGCTTACACCGACAGATTATTATCATCTTAATATGAATATTCTTAAAAAAGATATCAAAAAAAAGAATGAGACCTTAAGCAGTGAAAGAGAAAGAGATATATGGATAGGGAAAGAAACCCATATCTCAAAAGGTGCAAGGTTACTAGGTCCAATAATAATAGGGAATAATTGTGAATTATATGACCGATCTTTAGTGATTGGACCCACTATCATAGGTGATAACTGTGTGATCAAAGAAGATACTTATATTCGAGAGAGTATTCTATTATCAGGCTCTGTTTTCTCAAAAGGTGTGGTTGTGGAATATAGTATTATTAGCTCAGGGATTGAGGTTCCGGAGGAATCTAAGATAAATGAGACTGTATTGACTAAGAATAGCTTTAGTTCAGGCATTTTAAACCTATTCGAAAACCCATTAGATATAAGATTAATAACTAAGATTGGGGACCTAAAACCTTACGAATGGTTAAGATATAATATATATAATATCTCGAAGAGGATATTTGATATCCTTCTCTCCCTTATTGGAATCATACTGACCTTTCCTTTAATGATATTGATTGCAGTACTTATAAAGATAGATTCTACAGGTAATGTGATTTTTAGACAGATTAGATGTGGCAAGAATGGAAAGACCTTTAAGATGTTGAAATTTAGAACAATGTATAAAGATAGTGAACACTTGCAGGCTACCATAAAGAATCAGGTTGATGGTCCCATGTTTAAGGCATCAGGAGACCCTAGAGTGACAAAGGTTGGAGGATTCTTAAGAAAGACGAGTTTGGACGAGCTTCCACAATTTTTTCATGTATTAATAGGGGATATGAGTAT
>JACRGM010000150.1 GCA_016212345.1 Nitrospinota bacterium | reverse complement strand
ATCCACGACGGAGTACCGCTCAGTAAGCCTTACTCGGATATCTCCTTCTAGCAATGTGTAATATATTAACTGAAAATCTATAGTCAGAATCTGTAGTAATTATTATATAATAATAGATTACCTAATGTCAAGGACTTTTTGAGCTTATGTGGTAATCCCTCAGTGAAGTACTGATGAACATCCCTTCCTATTACCTCTGATAGAGTGAAAGAATGATAAAAAGGAGATATAGAGGAAACCAACTTGAAATAATGCCAAGAAAGGTATTGATACATATATCTCGTTTACAATGGCAAAGTAGATATTAAAGGTAAAATATATACCTAAAAGTAGTTCTATAAAAGGGAGAAAATTCCTTTCTCCCCTATATTTCTTATCCTTCCATCCCCCCCCCTTCTTTCCTTCTTTTATATTATATTTTGGGGTACGTTTAAATGGCGTCTCTTTATCAAATAGGGCCTCTAAGACCGCCTTTGCGTTATTTACAGAGAGTCCTATCCCTAATGACATAAGGAGTGGGATATATAATAGCCTTCGTCTCCAATTCTTATATATCTCCCGTTGTGAACAGACATAGAAAAGGGATACGGCCGCAGTAGCAACAAAGAGGAATGGGAGGTCAGCAATGAGCATCTCAAACCACCCCATGTTAAATCGAGCTACCATTACAGGATACATCAGAAGGGATAGTATCACCATAAGTAGATATGATATATTATTTGTCAGGTGAAAACATGCCTCAATCTTTACCTTTAATGGTAACTTACTTTTAATTATTGCAGGAAGTAACTTCTTAGCTGTCTGTATAGATCCCTTTGCCCATCTATGCTGTTGCGACTTGAAGGCATTCATCTCAACAGGGAGTTCAGAAGGTGATACCTCGTCGGTTAAAAAGATAAATTTCCATCCAGCAAGTTGAGCACGATAGCTTATATCAAGATCTTCAGTAAGGGTATCATTTTGCCAACCTCCTGCTGATTCTAGACAGCTCCTGCGCCATATACCTGCAGTCCCATTAAAATTAAAAAACCTTCCTGATCTATTTCTAGCAGTATGTTCTATCATAAAGTGTCCATCAAGTAGGATGGACTCGATTTGGGTAAGCAATGAATATCCCCTATTAAGATAACCCCACCTCATCTGAACCATCCCTATCTCATTATCAGAGAAGTAATGAATAGTCTTTTTCAGCATATCGGGTTTAGGGACAAAATCAGCATCAAATAGAAGGAGGAATTCACCTTTAGCTGTCTTTAGCCCTTCTCTTAGGGCACCTGCCTTGTATCCCTTTCGTACTGATCTATGGATATGCGTTATATCCCATCCCTTTTCTTTGAAGTTATTAACACATCTTTTCGCTATATCAATTGTCTCATCTGTGGAGTCATCCAGAACCTGGATATCAATCAACCCTTCAGGATAGTCTATATTACAAACCGCATTGATTAATCGCTCTACAACATACATCTCGTTATACAAAGGGATCTGGATAGTCACCCTTGGTAGAGGGTCCATAACCCCCTTTACTGTAGGCCTATGTGATTTATATTTATAAAAGAGATAGACCATATAATATCTATGCATCCCATAGATAAAGAGGATTACCAGTACAATAAAGTATATAGTGAGAAATAAGACCTGTAGTATCATTATCTATAATTCACCTTCCATTCCTCTATAGATTTCCATATAACAAATTACACGGCGTTATCAGTCGAAATCCTCGACGGCGTACCGCTCAGTACGCCTTACTCGGATTTCTCCCTCTAGCCTTGTGTAATTTATTATCTGAAAATCTATACATAGGGTTTAGAAAAAAACTTTGTTTAAATTCTAAAATAGAAGATATACACTAATAATTAAATTTTGTCCAGAAAAATTATTTCAACCTCTATTTATATCTTCATATTTTCTGGTCAAAAACTCTACTGTCCTCCTTGCACCGTAAAGTCTATTATCTGACCCATTTATTCCATTTATCATGGCCCTAAGACGGGCTAAATCCTCTGGGGTATCTACATCATACCACTGTGGGAGGGTAGCTACCTTCAGATTCAGTCTCTTTGCCCGATCAATAGTCTCTTCAAAGACCATATCTGTGCTCCATGTAATTCCCTTAAATAGTTCCTTGTGTAGTTCCTTAAGCCCTATTAAGTAATAACCACCATCTATGCTAGGTCCCAATATAAGCTCATTTTCATCTCTCATAAGAGAGAATGACTGTTCGATGTAATCTATAGGCATGGTAGGATGGTCACTACCAACTATTGATACAGCCTCATTCCCGATACCAAAGGCGTAGGCAAAGGCATTTATAAGCCGCTCTCCTAGATCATCCCCAGATTGAGGGACTAATCTAAAATCCTTAGGTGTTATTGACCTTAATCCATCTCTCCATTCTGGAGGAAAGAAAGAAACTATCACCCGAGTCTTATCAAGTCTTAAATATTGATCAAATGAATCGAGTAAAAAGCAACGATATAACTCTGCCGCCATCTCATGAGTAAGTGGAGGACAAAGCCTTGTCTTCACATTTCCTGGCACAGGCTCCTTAGCCATGATTACTAGTGCCTGTTTT
>JACRGM010000147.1 GCA_016212345.1 Nitrospinota bacterium | reverse complement strand
GTGCAGGTGAACAAAAAGGATCATTTTAACTCAAAATCATATCCCTATCAAAAATATCCAGTAGACAATTAGGTTGATCGCTGTTAACGGGATCCCTATCCTCGCAAATTCCAGGAACTTGAGGGTCTCTCCAGATTTTTTCTCTGCATTCTGAATTATTATCACATTACTTGCAGCACCCAGGATAAAGAGATTCCCTGCAATAGTACTTCCGACTGCCAATGCCATCATCACCTCTACGGAGACACCTGCATGGTTCAGCATGGGTAAAAGGAGTGCAGTTAATGGTACATTAGAAATCAACTGGCTCAGAAGTGTACTTATAATCAGGATCATACTGATGGAGGTAAAATCAATATTGAGCCTTGTTAATGTAGCCTGAAAGAAACCGCTATCCCATACAGCCTGCATCAAAACAAACATGGCTGCAAAGAAGATAATTGTATGCCAGTCAACACCTTTAATTATCTTAACCCTTTTTGTGCTGAGTGTTAATATTGGAAGGGCGGCGATTAATGCAATATAGGTTAATTTAAAATCAAGGGTGGTGTTTAGAAAGAGACTTATAATAATCTTCAGAGATACTGATATCCCAATCACCAGCAGGGAGACCTTACATAATCTTGCAAGCATTGGGTCATTGATTGGCTCCTTGGAGTGCTTCAATAAGCCATTTTTAGATTGGTCATTATAATAAAAGAACTTTATTATGATATAGGTCAGAAAGAGATTTATGATTGTAGGGAGAAGGAGGTATTTTAAAAATGTGATAAAAGGGTTCTTTACATCCCCATTAATTGCAATCAAAAGATTCTGTGGATTTCCGATCGGGCTTATAACACTCCCGATAGTGATTGCAAAGGCAAGGGTTAATAGCAAAGGTTTTAGAGAGAGATTATGTTTTCTGGCAAGGAGGAGGACGGCAGATGTTCCGATAATAGCCAGTGTATCGTTCATAAGGAGTGCAGAGGATACCCCCATGCCAAAGAGGATATATAGAATGAGTTTATCAGCAGAGTCTGCCTTCTTGAATAATCTGTACAGTATATGGGAGAGATAACCGCTCTCCTCCAATGCCTGACCAACTACAAACATCCCAACCAGAAAGAAGATAACATCAAGATTTATTGCCTTTAGTGCATCAGAAGGGCTAATCTGTCCTGTTATCAGAACAGCGGTTGCACCCAAAAGCATTATATGCCAGAACTGGAGCCTGATATTTCCTATCTGCCTTACCGCAATTAATATAAAGACCTGTATTAAAACAATTATTGGAAGTAGCATAAAAGGCCTTCTATTCAAATTCGCTCAGGATCGCTTTAAAGGCCTGATCATCAAATATATTATCTATACAGGTTGAGAGCGATTCATTTATTATCCTCTCCACTGATTCCAGATGAAATAACGGCTCTTTAAGTTCAAGGGATGTGGTTGCAGTATCTCTCCATAATATCATCTTCTCCTTAGGGTCGGAGACTACTATCTCTAATTTGGCCTTTACCTTGTGTTTATTTGACATAAATCTGGAGACTACATCGTTCCATAGCTCTATTATTTCTCCCCCCACAACAATATCGCCCCAATCCTCTTTAAGGTTATTGGCATCCATATTATCCCAGGCCCCAACCCTCTTCCACTGGAATCCCCTCCTCTTGAAATATTCAGCAACCATCCCTGTAACTCCCTCTTCTAAAGAAATGCCCGATGGTGCAAAGAATTCCTTTTTGTCTCTATAGGTTAGCCTCTCCCCAATAAGGGTTTTATCTTTCCTCATCCTATTATCCACAATATCTGTAATGGCTATTACTAATTTGCTTTTACTAGTTATAATCTCTGTACTAGTTGGTGTATATCTCAGATTTAAGGAAAAGGTCTCTCCAGATACCACTATCGGGAACAGGAGCAGAACAGATATCATCAGGATTAAAGTCTTCTTAACCATTATTATCCCTCCTCTCTATAAAAAGATTTTTTAAGATTATAAATTGTAGGGGCGGGTTCAAAACCCGCCCCTACTTAGATAATCTCTTTAAATAATCTATCCTCTCTTGATCATGAGGATAATATGTCCCCTTGTATTTATTGAATGTTTCTATAAAACGCGGAAAACCACCAGAGGTTATGGCTACAATAAATGCAAAGAGGATACTTAGGATAAATGCCACTGTCACCATTATTAGAGTCTTCTTTTTAATCCTCCTCTTTATACCCCTTCTTCTACTCTTCAATCTGGCCTCTCATTTAAGATATATGGAGCACAATTTCTGTGCTCCATATATAGAAATCTATAGTTAATTTAAGAGCCTTTCATCTATTTTTCAAGTAAGGAGGGATATGTAACAGCCAGTTAAACTCCTCTTTCAGGCCATCTTCTAATCTTACATAGGGAGAGAATCCCAATTCATCCTGTGCCTTCTTTATATCAGCATAGGTATGCCTCATATCCCCTTTCTGAACATCCATGTATCTTACCTCTGGTTCCTTTTTCCCTATATTCTTTAGGATTCCTAATACACCATTAATACTTATTCGTGAACCACCGCCGATATTGTATACCCCTCCCTCTCTTCCCCTCTCCATGGCGAGTATATTTGCCTCGATGATATCCGAGATATAGGTAAAGTCCCTTGTCTGTTCTCCATCACCATATAGATGGATCTCCTTATCATTTAGTATCGCTGTGATGAATCTATTAAATGCCATGTCAGGCCTCTGTCTTGGGCCGTAGACAGTAAAGTACCGTAAAGATATTACAGGGAGGCCAAAGTTCTTCCAATAGAGATAGCATAACTCCTCTCCTGCCAATTTTGTTACACCATATGGGGAGACGGGGAGGGGAAAGCTCTCCTCTCTCATTGGGATATCCTTTGTATCACCGTACACAGAGGAGGATGAGGCATAGATAAATCGCTTGATCCCTTTTTCTTTTGACCCCTCTAACAGGACCTGTGTGACGAGCACATTATTATCACTATATATCTTAAAATCCCTTCCCCAACTCGCCCTCACGCCAGCCTGCGCTGCCTGATGAAATATGTAATCAATATCATTAAGTATCGAATTTAGGTCAAGATCAAGGATATTCTTCTCTATAAATCTAAAATTTCTTGATGTTAACACTATCTTCAGGTTTTCCTCCTTTAGTCTCCTCGGATAGTAATCAATGAAACTGTCAACGCCAATGACATCATGGCCTTCCTTAATAAGCCGTTCAGAGAGATGTGAGCCAATAAAACCTGCTGTACCAGTTACTAAGCATCTCATATCTTATCTTAATCTCCTATAGATTTCCATATAACAAATTACACTGCGTTATCAGTCGAAATCCTCGACAACGTACTACTCAGTACGCCTTACTCGGATTTCTCCCTCTAGCCTTGTGTAATTTATTATCTGAAAATCTATATACCTTTTCTTTAACTGCCCGATATACCTCTTCTGCTGTTATACCCTTCATACACTCCATGGTTTGACATCTCCTTTTATAGCATCCACTGCAAACTAAATCTTTATGAATAACAGTATGATTATCTCCATAAGGACCGTTCCTTATTGGATCGGTAGGACCAAAGATGGCCACTGTGGGAATCTTTAGGGCTGAAGCTATATGAAGTGGGCCTGTATCACCCCCAATAAACATCTCACATCTTCTGATGAGTGCGGTGGCCTGTTTTATAGTGGTAAGAGGAGGAATGATTGGTTTGTGATGCATCATATCTGAGATCTCCCTGACTAGTCCCTCCTCACCTGGCCCCCATATCAATATGACCTTTTTATTTAATTCATCCATTATCCTCCTGCTCAGTTCAGCATAGTTTTTGGCCGGCCACCCCTTTGTCTTAAAACCTACACCAGTGTTTATCACAATCAATCCATTAGATAGATCAATCCCCTTTTCCTTGAAAAGATCATCTATATACCATTCATCAGCAGGGGATGTCTGTATAGTAAACTCCTTACTAAAGGAATTGAGCCCTAGGAATCTGAGGAGGGAGAGATTCTTATCTATAACATGGATATCTTTTCCAATAAGGGGTGGTTCTATAGTCATAAATAGTCTATTCAAGGGCTCCCTTGCATCACCTCTGTTAAAACCGATCCTGACTATTGCCCTGCTTAGATAGGCTATTACCCCACTCTTGATCAATCCCTGAATATCTATGGCAAGGTCAAATCCCTTACTCCTCAACACCTTTATCTTACCAATCATCTCATTAATTGTTGATAGGTTGACTCTCTTCCTCAGCTCCCTGGTATTGATGACAATTATCTCATCTAAATCCTTGTTCCCCTGAAGTATCTCCCTTGCCTTACTTTCTACTACCCATACAATGTAGGCGCTAGGATAATTCTTACGAAGTGTCTTGAGTAGAGGAAGGCCGTGGACAACATCTCCAATAGAACCAAGCTTTACTATCAGAATCCTCTTAAAGTCTCTCATATAGTTTTCCATATCTCATTCTTTTGAGGTCTCTTTGGCCATCTTTTCCATATCCTTGATATAATCCTCTCCTTGAGTAAGAGAATAATAGCGCCACATATAATCCCAACAACAGCACCTAATATGACATCGAATGGATAATGTACTCCTACATATACTCTGGAATAGCTTATGGCAAAGGCAAAAAAAAATAGATATGGTGCGATCCTCCTATATTCATAACTGATCATTGTAGCTGTGGTAAAGATATTTACCGCATGAGCGGAAGGAAGGGAAAATGAGTTAGTACATGATGCAAGCATGTGTATATCCTGGAGTACATTGCATGGGCGCATCCTTTTAAAGAGTGGTTTAAGTATATTCTCATTTAAGAAATCACTAAAGGTCACTCCTATAATAGTCAGTATAAGTACAATTACCCCCTTTTTATATATAGGGAGTGCATATCTTATGGCCTCTACGAAAGAGGCACCACGAACCATGGGTATAATCAATCCATATAGAAGAAAGAGAATACAGAGTAGACTGATAGGTATCTTCCAGTTGTTTATCTCTGTTATAAAGGGCATAATTATATCAAAGAGCCTGTTCTGCATACCTTGGTTTATAAGATAGAATAGTGCTGTATCTATTTTATTGATAATTCCTTAACCCTCCCTCTTTACTGCCTCACATTTTTTACACCTAAAGACCACCAATCTTCTCACCCCCTTTTGGGGATTCTTTGACCATCAAAATATATGATTCCTCTGAAAATACCATTTCCCCTCTCCTTATATTTATATACCATATATACCATAAAATTCAATAT